>PMYF01000114.1 GCA_003171295.1 Acidobacteriota bacterium
CTCCTGGGGGATCTACAGGAGACAGAGGTGGAACTCTTGCATCGTTTGAGCCTGCTGTCTGGCTTCTTCCGACGTGATCAAGCCGTTGCGATCGCTGAAATCGAGCCGGCGATTGCCCGCCCGGGCGACAAATTCGACCAACTTGTCGGTCCTTGGATAGAATCAGCCGGGGGCGATTATTTCCGTCTATCCTCGCTTCTTACCAGGAGCGGGGAAGAAAACTGGTCTAAAGGCCGGATAGCCGATCTGAGGCGGGGGATTGGAGTCGCGGTCCTTAAGGCCGGCAATTTAACTTTGGTGGAAGCGAGTGAGGTGCTGCTGCAGTCGTTACTAGGCCAAAACTCCGCACTGGCGGCACTAATACTCATGAAGCTGCTGACCTTGCCTTTCAAGTCCCGGCCTGCAATTTCCAAGCAATTATGGTGGATGGTCGCCCTCACGAACGATAATCCGGTCTTCCCCGACTACCCACCGGCAAATTTGTTTTTCCGGCAAGTGCAGTTCCGGGTGGCCTCGGCTGCGAATCACCAGAGCGCTCCTCGGCTTGCCGCGATGATCTTGACCGAAGCCGAAAAGCTGGATGATCGAGGCATGAAGGACCTCCTGGTTGCTGGCGCCACAGGAGATATACTGCTGGCCGTAGACGTACTGATTGCTCCGAAAGTCCTGCTATCCTGTTGGTTGAAGGAAGTCAGCGTGACAGCATCTTCCGAGCAGATTCGCGCCTTCTTTGAGAAAGCCCAGAAACACGGTCCGAAGAAGCTGCTGATGACTGCCCAGAATGTTTCGGAAGTTCTACTCGGCTTCGTTCTGAGCCGGCGTGGCGGCCCCGCTTACCTGGTGGAGATGATTCGGGCAATCGATGCGTTATCCGAAACAGAACGTCAACAGGTGCTTGAAGGTCTGCGGCGTGTTCCAGCCCGACTGCTCCATTTCCTGGACCGCATTTGGACAGACGAATTAGACAAGCCGGTGCAGGACTGGAATACCGTCATAGCCGCGGTTAGAACCGCGTGGGAAGCAGGGGGTCGATGGAAGGTGCCTGCCCTTGTGATGTGTTGCGCCAGAGGCATTGCCGCTATACAGGATGAATACCTTAACGACGCCGGTGCAGCCTTGGCGACGCTTGCAAAGGCAGTGGAGGATGCGGGCACGGACGGGGCGTTGTTGCGAGCGCAACGTGGCACGGTCTATTCACGGCAGGGGCGCCATCAGGAGGCTTATGACGAATGGTTCAGCACGCTGGAAGACTGGAAAACGGATGAGCCTGAATCCGCGCAGCGGTCACTCTTTACCTTCTCGAAATGCGGGGCAGCGGCCACGCGTTTGAGTCGATGGGAAGAAGCCGCTCGCATTTTTCTAAAGGGAAGGCAGATCGCGGCCGGTGTTTACTTGGAAGCCGAGGCAACCGCTTTCGGCGTTGATGCAGCCCATGCTTTATGGCGTGCCGGAAAGAGGCGCGACGCTCTTGCTTTGTTCCGCGATTGCCTCCGGGAAATGGAAAAACACTCCGGCCCGCGCGAGCCATCTGGTTTTCACATGCTTTGGAAAATGGCTGAGCAAATCATCCATTGGTGTTCGCTCGATGCCGGAGCGCCGGGACAAAAGTATGAGGTCCCCTATGGGGGGTTGTGTTCCGAAGCGAAAGATGAGGAACGGCACAACCTGGTGAAAGACCGCCCCAGAGCACCCCTGCCGATGATATGGTATTTNNGTGCAGGTCTCGGCGACGAGTGCTTCTTGGAGTTGATGGCTAGGCCCGACCGGAAACTTTATCCCGGCCCTCGGGCTCTCCTGGCTTATCTAGCAATTCGTCGTGCATTCAAGAAACGAAGCTTTTCAGACTTGCCCTGCCTGATCGAGGAACTCGCAATCTCCAGTACCGTCGCAGAGCCGGGGGCGAACAAAGAAATGGTTGTTCTCCAATCTCGACCCGAAGCAGAAATTCCATCACGAGCAAAGGACAAGATACCAGGCTTGGCATGTGAGGCATTCTCGACTGCTCTTGTGCACTTGGTTTCTGCTAGGCAGGGCTGGTCTAAAGCTCTCACTGAATGGCGGGATTCAGCAAAAAGGGCAGTTACGGGTTTTGATTTCGGGAGTCTGCTTGACGAGATCGAGAGCATACTGGCACTCCCCATATCTGAAGCGGGCAAGCTTTACCAAAGCCGACCAAGTAACAGGCTGCGTCAGTTACTGAGTGCGCTACGTTTGGCCCATGACCCCGAAGCTTCGCTTCAGGGTTGCTTTGTGGGATGTGTTACGCTGGTGACGGACCTTCAGTTGTTTCATGGAATTTTCCTCACGGGTGAGGCCCTTGGGGATTTGGTCCGAAGGGTATGGCGCGAGAGGTTGAAGTTTCCCGCGGAGTTTAGCCTGCCTCGTATGTCCGTTCCCAATCTCCAGCGCGCCTGCGACGACAACTCGAACGGGCTCCGACTTGCAGCTCGTATTCTCTTAGCAGCGGAAACCGCGACTTCCACGCGCTTACCGGAAGATATGCGGAAGAGA
>PMYF01000297.1:0-5170 GCA_003171295.1 Acidobacteriota bacterium
TTTGCCGTGGGTTCGTCGAGGTCAAATGTCCTGCAAGGCTGAAATCCTTCCGAAACGCCCACGACGAGAAGAACGCTCGTCGTGGCTACCAACTTGCCTATTCCCCTCCTGGTTCAGGAGGGGGCCAGGGGGTGGTCAAGTTGGCTGCAGTGTCGCGCCAGCAAGCATAGCGCGGGATCGAGGACGGGCGGTTCGCGAACCACCCCTACGAAAACGCGCGTGCTTGTGGCCCACGGCGGCAGCCGTTTGGACGCATTTGTGTTGACGCTTCAGCCCGCGCCAGCGGGGATCCCGCCTTGCCGGCTTCTCTCGGACCCATGGACCGGGCATCGATTTCCCCAAGCAGGGCCGCGGACCCAACCCAAGGATCTACCCTACGANNGCTGACAAGAGCCGGCATAGTCAATCGGATTAGTCGGAATCAGGGCTTCGAATCACCACTCCCCCGGTTCGTAGTGTGTTCCGGATGAACGCATGATCAGCCTTCTGTGGGGTGTGACTCGCCATCCCAACCTGGGGCAAATAGGCAAAAGGATTATGAACATTCTCCTGTACAACCCGGACAACGAAATCACCAACAACTTTATGCCGCACCTCTGGATGTTTCTGCTGAAGTCACTGACGCCTCCAGAGCACCAGGTATTCCTGGTGGACGGCAACGCGCAGCGTTTGAGCAAAACCGAACTGGTGCAATACCTCAAGACACACCAAATCGGGCTGGTGGGGATTGGCGCCATGACCCGCATGGTCAGGAGAGCGTACGAGATGGCGGATGTGGTGCGCGCCGCAGGTGTCCCCGTCATCATGGGAGGGCCCCACGTCACCGAGGTGCCTGGCGAAGCCCTGGGCCGTGACGGCGGCCCTCGGCATGCTGATTCCGTAGCCCTCGGCGAGGCGGACTATACCTGGCCACGCATTGTGGCCGATGCCCAGCGTGGTGAGCTGAAAGAAGTTTATGCACCAGTGGACCAAGCGGGCCAGGAAATGAAGCCTGCGCTCGAGAGTTACCCCGAGATTCCCTGGGACCGCATGGACCTTGACCAGTTCAACCTCATCCGGCACTTCCCAAAGTTCGTCCGGCGCACCCTTTCACTGGTCGGAATGACCTGGCAGACTTTCCACATGGTGCCGATTGAGTCCGGCCGGGGTTGCCCTTACGGATGTGAGTTTTGCACCGTGACGGGGTTCTTTGGTGATTCCATCCGCTTCCGTTCCAATGAAAGCGTCGTCAACGAGCTTCTGAAGCTGAAGGCTCTGGCGAGGCGCCAGAAGGGAAAAATTGCGGTCTTCTTCATCGACGACAATTTTGCCATCAATCCCAAGCGCACCAAGTCACTGTTGCGGGAAATCATCGCCCGCAATGCACAGGTCCCCTGGGTGGCGCAGATCAGCATGAACTTGCTGCGCGATGAGGAACTAGTCTCATTGATCGCAGAGAGCGGAGGCAAATGGATTTTCATGGGCCTTGAGTCCATTGACCCCGACAACCTGAAGAGTGTGAAGAAGGGTTTTAACAAGCCGTCGGAATATAAGGCGATTCTGGAGTGCCTCGCCAAGCACAACCTCTATGCCATTACTTCCTTTATTTTCGGGATGGACGGCGACCGTCCTGGGGTGGCCCAGCGCACTCTGGAAGCGGTTCGATCCTGGCCTCCGGGATTGCCGGTGTTCGGCCTGCTGACCCCCTACCCGGCAACTCCACTCTATGATCGGTTGCAAGCAGCCGGCCGGCTCACCCGGCCAAGGCACTGGCTGGAGTTCAAACCTTTCACCATGGACTTCTCGCCCCTGGAAATTTCTGCTGAGCAAGCGGAGGATGAAGTCAGACAGGCTTGGGGGGCGTCTTATGACCCAGCAGCGAACGCATCCGCTCTGGGACGCTTGCAGCCGAAGAACTTTCCGGACCGCGTCATCCACTTGATCGGTCGTTTGGCCTTCCGGGGAATCTATTTCCCGCAGATGAAGAAGCGGGAGTGGATCCAGGTTCTCTTCCAGAATCGAGGACCCATTCTGCAAATAATTGCCCAGGCGTTGAAGATGAAATTCAAGGTGGCCCCGAGTAAGTCGCTCCCGATGAAAAGGCAACAGGCGGAAGCAGATTCCGCCTGAGGAGCAGGGCTGGGCCGCTGGTCAGGGATGAGTTCGCAACCGGTGAGCGCCTCCTCAAACTGCTCGTCAAACTTACTCGCATGTAGGTATCTGCCGCCGGGAGGTGGGAGTGGTTCGAACTCTCGGGCAACTGCCTCGGAAACTCTCTACCTCCTCTGACTCGCGAGAAAAGACAAAACCCCTCAAAACCGAAAGCCGCGACGGGCGCCCGCCATCGAGCCATTCCCGCGAATGGCGGAATCCAGCGGTGTAGCGCGGACCCAGGCCGTGTGGCTTCGCCAATGGCGCGAGGCGCTCCGATCAATAGGGACATTATGTCTTATCCCCAACCATCATCCATGGCAACTTGGCCCCTGGTGTGCTACATCTAATCTGGGTATGCGCTCAAGTTGTGGAGGAGTGCGCTAACCCCTCGATTCTGTGACCCACACATGATGTTCTTGCCTGCGACACCTCTATGCTGACAAAAAAGCGACTCCGAACTCGCCGCTCTTTCTTGAAACAAGGCTTCTCGCTGGGGGGAGCGCTATGGGCGCTCAAAGTGGGTGGAGGCATGGCGGCGCCATGGCCTGCCACCGAATCCAACCGCTCGCGCGTGGTCATCGCGCGGGACGGGAAGATTCGCACGGCCGGCTCCAGCCTTGACTCCGCCGAGCTCGCGAAGCTCCTCGACCGCGGCATGCAGGCTGCCTTCAATTGCGATTCGCCACTGGAAGCCTGGAAAAAAGTCGTGCGGCCGGGCGAAGTCGTGGGGCTAAAGGTGAACTGCCTGGGCGGCCGCGGCAACGCCACGCACCCGGAACTGGTGGAGGCCATTTCGGAACGCCTGCGGCAGGCCGGCATTACCGAGATCGTCGTCTGGGACCGGCAGAACGCTGACCTCGAGCGCGCGCGCTACAAAATCGTCGAGCGCGCTTCGGGCCTCCGCTGCTTTGGCAACGACACGCTGGGCTTTGAGGATAACCTCTCCACCTTCGGCCAGGCCGGCAGCCGCGTTTGCCGGACGCTCACGCAGGTTTGCGACGCGGTGATCAACCTGCCCGTGCTCAAGGACCACGGCATCGCGGGCGTCACCATGGCGCTCAAGAGCATGTTTGGGGCGATCCACAACCCCAACAAGTACCACTCGAATGCCGGCGACCCCTACGTGGCAGACGTCTTCGCGCTGCCGCCGGTCCGCCAAAAGGTGCGCCTCCACATCTGCGATGCCATCAACGGGCAATATGAGGGTGGGCCATCCTACATGCCGCAGTGGATGTGGCCGTTCAATGGCCTGCTGGTGGCCCGCGACCCGGTGGCGCTGGATTATGTAGGCTGGAAGATCCTTGAGAAAAAGCGCTCCGAGATGGGGGCAAAGTCATTCGCGGAACTCCACCGCGAGCCGCACTACATCCTGACCGCTGCCGACCCCGAGCACCGCCTGGGCACCTGCGACCCGAAGCACATCGAGCAGGTGGAGATTTGATGGGCAATGGTGGTGGCCTGAATTCCGTCAACCGCCGCGCTTTTTTGAAAGCCGCTTCGCTACCCTGCTTCGCGGCTTGCAGCGGGGCGCTTATGGGCCTGCCGCTTGCCGCGCCCTTGTTCGCCGCTCCCGCCCCCGAGAACGACGACCAGTTCGTCCGCGAAGCGAAGTTTTACGAGAAACTCCCTTACAAGAAAATCAAATGCAAGCTCTGCCCGCGCGAGTGTGTGATTGACGACCAGGAGCGTGGTTACTGTGGAGTCCGCGAGAATCGCGGCGGCACCTACTACACGCTGGTACATTCGCGCGTGGTGACGGCCCACGTTGACCCGATTGAGAAGAAGCCTTTCTTCCATTTCCTGCCGGGGGCGGTGGCTTTTTCCCTCGCCACCGCGGGCTGCAACGTCAATTGCAAGATGTGCCAGAACTGGGAGATTTCCCAGGTGCGTCCCGAGCAGGTNNGCGCGGGCGGCGGGCCTGCGCAGCGTGGTGGTCAGTGGCGGGTACGTTCAGGCCGAGCCGCTCAAGAAGCTCGCCGCCCAGGTTGACGCAATCAAGATTGATCTCAAAGCTTATTCTGAAAAGTTCTATAAGGAAGTTGTAAACGGCCAGCTCAAGCCGGTGCTCGAAGCCCTCGTCACTCTGCGCAAGACCGGCGTGTGGAATGAGATTGTCTATCTCGTGGTGCCCACCCTCAATGACAGTGACTCCGAATTCCAGGGCCTGGCGCGCTGGGTCAAGTCCGAACTCGGTCCGGACGTCCCGCTGCACTTCTCGCAATTCCATCCCGAGTATCTGCTCAAGAACCTGCCGCCTACGCCGGTCGAGACGCTGGAGCGCGCCAAGGCCATCGCCGACGCCGAAGGACTGCACTACGTTTACATTGGCAACGTGCCCGGGCATCCGGCGGAAAGCACTTATTGCCCGCATTGCCGGAAAAAGGTGGTGGACCGCACCGGCTACACCATCGCCGGTATTCATCTGCATCACGGCAAGTGCCAGTTTTGCCAGACGCCGATTCCTGGAGTCTGGACGTAGGGACCTGCGTTGTATGCGCCCTCGTCGCGCCCTGACAATAACGCAAGCCCCTCAGCCTGTGAAGACAACGACCGCCTGGAAGGGCATTTGTATTGCTCACCAAGCGGGAGAAAGATTCCTCAGGTAATGCCATGAACAATCCAAAGATAAAACATCTGATCCCCGTCGCGCTGCTCGCCGTGCTGGCACTGGTTCCGCGCCAGGCCGGCCTAAGCGACGGGCAGAAAGTTCGCGCGCCCGCGGTGGCCGGAGGTTTTTATCCTGCCGACCCGAAAGAACTCACCCAGATGATTGACCGCTTCCTGGCGGGCGTCTCCGTGCCGCAGATTCAGGAACCTCTCGTGGCGCTGATTTGCCCACACGCCGGCTACCCATTCTCGGGCCCCGTAGCCGCCTATTCTTACTCACTGCTGAAGGAGCGCAAATACGCGCGCGTGGTGGTGATTGCGCCCTCCCATTGGGAAAATTTCCCCTTCTCCGCTGTTTATGATGGCGACGCCTACGCGACTCCACTCGGCACGGTTCCCGTGGACAAGGCCTTCGGAGCGAAGCTGGCGG
>PMYF01000297.1:5204-8073 GCA_003171295.1 Acidobacteriota bacterium
CTCGCGAAGGTCCTGCTGGCGGAGAAGCCCGAGGTGCGCGCGCAGACGCTGATCCTGATCAGCTCCGACCTTTCGCATTATCACCCTTATGAGGAGGCGGTGCGCATCGACCACCACACGCTCCAAGCCCTCGAGGAGTGGGACTACCTTAGTCTATGGCGCAACTTCCAGACGCGGACCTGGGAAGCCTGTGGCGGCGGCCCCATCGTGGCGGGCATGATCGCCGCGGAACGTCTCGGTGCGAGTCACGCGCAACTCCTGAAATACGCCAACTCCGGCGACACGTCGGGCGACAAGACCCGCGTAGTGGGCTACGGCGCGGTCGCGATCACCCGGGAAAAACCTACGGCCACCAAGAAGAGCGCGGACTTCTCCCTCACCGGCCACGAGAAGGACGCCTTGATGAAGATCGCGCGGGCCTCCGTGGAAACTGCCGTTCGCGAAAGAAAAATGTACCTGGTGGGTTCGACGGGCCTGCCGCGCCTGGAGGAAGACCGCGGCGCCTTCGTCACCCTCAAGGAGCACGGCGAATTGCGCGGCTGCATCGGGTATATCACCCCGATGAAACCTCTAGCGGAGACCGTGCGCGACGTGGCGGCCTACGCGGCAAGGGAGGACCCGCGCTTTCAGCCGGTCTCGACTGCAGAACTATCCCTATTGCAATACGAAGTTTCCGTCATGTCACCGATCCGGCGGGTTTTGGATATCAAACAGATCAAAGTTGGCAAGCACGGGCTGATTATTAAGAAGGGAAATATCGAGGGATTGCTGCTGCCGCAGGTGCCGGTCGAGGAAAAATGGGACCGGGACACCTTCATTGAGCAAACCTGCGTCAAGGCCGGATTGCCGCGCCAGGCTTGGAAGGACGATGACACCGATATGTTTATGTTCACGGCACTGGTTTTTGGAGAGCACGCTATGAACGAGCCCGCCGTTCCAGACCAGCCGGCCGCTCCCGGCCCGCCGCGGCAGCCAGGACCGCCGGGGCTAGATTTGCCGCGGCCATAAGCACGGCCGTGCGCAGAAAGCCGTAAACCGGAATCAGCAAAACGCTTAGCGCGAGCGCTCCGGCGCAGGCGCCCGCCAGGTCCAGACCGTAGAGCGCGCCGGGTGAGCGCTTGCCAGGCCCGGAAAAATACACGCGACTGGCCAACAGGAATTGAAAGCCTCCCAGCAATCCCGCCACGAGCGCCAGCGCGGGAAACAGCATTTGGCTCGCGAGGCGCTGCCCGCCTGCCGTACCCATCCGCCCGAGCTCCACCAGCAGCCCGTAAAGCAGCAGCGGCGACACGGCAGCCAGAACCTGCAGGCCAGCCAGACCCAGCAGTTCTCGTCGCACGGGAAGAGCCCTTCGGCCTCGCGTGCTGCGCAGCTCCAGCCACGCGCCCGCGGCCATGCCGACCATGAACAGCGCCACCAGAATCGTGAGCTCGTGGAAAACGTATCCATAGAGCGCCTGGAAACCCAGCAGGAGCAGGATCTCGAGTCCCAGCCCGGTGAACCCCATGGCTGCCACCGCGAAGGCCGCCGCGCGCCGGGCTCGCGCCTCGGTTTTTCCTTCCACCGCCGCAGGCAACAGCCATAACAGCGGCAGCAGCGCCGCGAGCGCCAACAGGGTGACCCCAAGCAGCCGCTCAAATTTCACGCTCGCCAGCGCTTCGATCCAGCGCGTCGAGGCGCGATGGTAACGCGTGCTCCACAGCGCCACATCGAAGTAATAAGCCACCGGCGCGAAGTCGCGATTGACCGGAGTATTCGGCTGTGGCTCGATTTGGAGCTCGAGATCAAGCATGCGGTCCCGCGACATGCGGAAGGGCAGGAAGTTCTCACTGACGTACTTGGTGTCGAGACCGCGCGCCCGTAACCGCCGCACCAACTCCTCGGGATCGGCGGTCAGTGTTCCCGGCTGCGTGGCCGCGAAGAAATGTACGGTCTCGCCCGGAATCGCCACGACCTCGGGAAACACCGCGCGCAAAGTGTGCTCCAGGCAACGCAAGAAATCCGCCAACTCTTCGCTGATGTAGTTTTCCGACGAGGTCACTTGAAAAGACAGGATTCCGCCCGGGCGCAGCTTAGCGGCTGCCTCGCGAAAGAATTCTTCCGTGTAGAAACGATTAAGCTGCGCGGTGTGGGGGTCGGGCAGGTTCACGATGATGACATCGAAGGAATCGGGTGTGCTCTTAAGGAAGCGTCGCCCGTCCAGCGCGTGGATGCGTACGCGCGGATCGCGTTGGACCTTTTCCCACGCCTCCGGGAAATATTGCGCCGCGATGCTAAGAATTGCGGGGTCCATCTCCGTGTAATCCACCTGCCTCAGGCTGGGATGCCGGAGCGCCTCCGCCAGGCTGCCGTTCACGCCACCGCCAATCAGCAGCAGGCTGCGGGGTTCGGGATGCTCGAGGAGCGCATAGTGGACAGCCTCCTCCGCCGCGGCGGCATCCGGCACCGTCATCACGATCAGGCCGTTTTCAAACAGGCTGCGGCTCGCGCCCGTCTCCACGACCGCCAGGCTGCCATACACGGAAGTTCGTGTGGCAATCAGGTGAAAGCCGCGCCACAGCATCCGGAGCGACAGCGGCGCGAGCCCGTAACTCCCCGCCAGCAGCAGCGCCGCCAGCACCCCAAAGCCGGCGGCCCAAAGCCCGCGTTTCGCGCCGGCGAGGGCGAGCAACACCCACGCCGCGACGAGGTTCAACAAACCCAGAATCGCCGCAATTTCAAAGGCCGTCAGCAACCGAACTAGCGCCAGGCTGGCCAGCACTCCGCCCAGTCCGGAACCCGCCGCTTCGAGCAGATACACGGAGCCCGTGGCCGTGGCGGTCGTCGAGCCGGTCGCATCCCCGAACAGGCGGCTGCCCGCGGCAAACAG
>PMYF01000297.1:8080-8887 GCA_003171295.1 Acidobacteriota bacterium
GCCCAGCGCCCCAGCAAGCTTGACCCCAGCGCGGTCCACAGCAGCCAGTTGGCCAGCATCACTCCCAGCGAGAGTTCGTTGCCGTAGAACACCACCAGCAACTCGCGCATCAGCACGATCTGCGCGATGACCGCCGTGAACCCGATGAGGGACAGGATGGCGCGCAGCGTCCACGACGCATCAAGCGCCGCGCGGCCCCCGATTTGGAAGTCCGTTTGCTCACCCATTTCCGTAGGTTAGATAGTAATACGGTTGCCATTTCGCCGAAATGCTCAGATACTGAGTAACTGGATTCCGGCCCAAGGACAAGAACATGACGGCCACGCCTGGCCCGCCCGCCAACCCCGACAACGAGTCCCCCAGCCGCCGCACGATGCTGGTTCAGCTCTTGCGCGCTGGAGGCTTGGGCGCCGCGGCCGCCGCGACTGGACTATGGCTCCGAGGGCGGAGTCGCCGGCCGGAGGAAGAGGTGGCGCTCACCCTCAACCACCGCTTCGCGGCGCCGGCCGATACCCGCTATCCCGAAATGGTGGTGGCGCAGGGAGAAGATCCCCGCGCGCTGGTTCGGAAGGCGCTCGAGGGGCTGGGGGGGATCCGGCGCTTCATCGGGCGCGGCGACGTGGTGGTGGTTAAACCCAACATTGCGTGGGATCGCACTCCCGAGCAGGCCGCCAACACCAATCCCCTGGCCGTGGCGGAAATGGTGCGGCAGTGTCTGGACGCGGGCGCCAAGAAAGTCATTGTCACCGACGTGAGCTGTAACGACCCCCGGCGCTGCTTCCAGCGCAGCGGCATCGCGCGCGCGGC
>PMYF01000297.1:8914-10031 GCA_003171295.1 Acidobacteriota bacterium
CTGACGGGCGTTTCGTTGGGCATGAAGAATTGGTATGGAATCCTGGGCGGCGCGCGCAACCGCCTGCACCAGCGCATCCACGAAAGCCTGGCTGACCTTGCCGATGCCATGCGCCCCACGCTGACGCTTGTGGACGCGTATCGCGTGCTCATCCGCAACGGCCCCACCGGCGGCAGCCTCTCCGACGTTCTCCTCAAGAAGACGCTCGTGGCCGGAACCGATCCCGTGGCCCTTGACGCCTACGTGGCCAAGGCCTACTGGGACCTCGATGCCAGCCAGTTACGCTATCTGAAGCTTGCGCAGGATCGTGGGTTGGGCAAGCTCGACTTCGCAAAGGTCCGCACCGAAGTGGTCACAGCGTGACGGGCGTTTCGCAACAATCTTTCCGACAGATCCATAGTATTCCGCACCCAGCGGAAAAACCGCCAAAGCTGTCATCCTGAGGAGGTCGCCGCGGCGACCGACGAAGGATCTCGCATTGTCATGAAAATGCGCAGAGCGAGATTCTTCGCCACGCTCAGGATGACAGCGCAGGGCTCAGCAAGCTACCGTTCTCATTTGAGCTTGCGCTGTAATTCCTCAATAAGCTGCTCGGCGCGTTCGATCTGGCGCGCCACCTGGCGGGGAGCGGTGCCGCCCGTTACGTTGCGCCGCGCCACGGAACGCTCTGGCGAAATGGCCACGGCGTACAGTTTCGAATCCCACTGCGGGATGAATTCCCCCGCCTCGGCGGCAGACAAATCCTCAAACGTTTTGCCTTTCGCCGTACAATGTCGAACCAACTTTCCCACCTGCTCGTGCGCTTCGGCAAAAGGTACGCCACGCCGCACGAGTTCATCCGCGAGGTCGGTGGCCATGAGAAATCCCTGCCCCGTCATGGCCTTCATGCGTTCGGGGTGGAAGCGCAGCGTCGCGGTGACGCGCGCCGCAATCGCCAGCGCCTCAAGCGTGGTGTCCACGCCCACGAACATCGCCGCCTTGTCTTCCTGCAAATCGCGGTCGTAGGCGAGCGGCAGGCCTTTCATCACCGCCAGCATTCCCATGAGTTTCCCAAGCAGCGTTCCGGCGCGGCCGCGGATGAGCTCCAGCGAGTCCGGATTCTTCTTTTGCGGCATCA
>PMYF01000745.1 GCA_003171295.1 Acidobacteriota bacterium
ACGCCTTATCGACTGATTAGGGGAAGGTAGAAGTTCTTGACGCCGTCGAGCGCGCGGTAGGATTAACCATGTCGAAGTACAGCCCCGGCAAGATGACGGTCTTTGGGATCAAGGGTGCAGCCGGCGGGATTTTCCACGGGTTAATGTTCGCCGATGTTGTGGAGCGGCTGTTCGATTTGACCGGCAATACTGCGTACCGCGACTTCGGCGTCTGGCTGTACCAGGACTTCTGCGCGGGGGCTCCCTCGGATTTGCAGGATGTGACGGTGGCATCCCTCTTGGATCTTCACAAACCCTGGATCGGCCATGGGGTGCATACTTACGAGCAAATCCGGGCTCTCCTCTGGGCGTATTACTCCACCGGAAATCCGGAATATCACCAAGCGTTCGAAAATGCTCTGATCAAGTTCCGGCGATATGAATTCCCCAGTGGCGCAGCGGTAAGCATGGAACACATAGGGGCGAGGCAGCCAGATCCGACTCTCGCCTACTACGAGTATTGTGCGATGAAGGAAGAGCTCGGGTCGTTCAGTTCCGGCTTACAGAAGACCGGCGCGGTGGAACTTGGTGACACTATAGAGAAGTTGATGTTTAATGCGGCCCAGGGCTCCCGATCTGCCCACGGAAAGGGCATTGCGTACTGTACGCGAGACAACCGATATAGTGTGGACCGCGGGCTGCTGGGCAGAGACAAGTTTTCTCCGACTCACAGCGACGCTGCGGTCTGTTGTAATCCCAATGCTGCTCAAATATTGCCGATCTATGTCTGGGGGATGTGGATGAGGACACCCGAAGACGGGCTGTCCGCACTCCTGTATGGTCCGTCAAATGTACGCACAAACATCAACGGCATTGAAGTGCAGATTGAGGAGAAAACGGACTATCCGTCCTCGCCAGCGATCTCCCTCACCGTTTCTCCGGACCAACCGGTCGAATTTCCCCTGATGTTGCGAAATCCTGGCTGGTCGAAGTCCACAGAGGTAACATGCCAAGGCGCCGCGGTGAGCAGGAAAGGTGACTATTTCGTGGTTCGCAAAAAGTGGGCAAAGGGCGACCATGTCAGGATTGGATTCGACGAGCCCATAACCAGGATTCGGGCTATGAATCGGGAGGTTTACTTGCAGCGGGGCCCACTTGTATATGGGCTGCGGACTCCCGAGAATAGGATTGTACTCAAGCGTTATAGTGTGCCGGGCTTCGAGGATCTTGCATACCTCTCGGCGCAGGGCGCGGAGTGGTACTACGCGCTGGATCCTGCCCATGTAAGCACTGATTGCGGTTTTGTACTCAAACGCGATGAAAACGCAAACCTCCTTTACCCGTTCGATGGAGCGCCACTTCGGCTGGAAGGGATGATGATCAACCTCGATTCCGGGAAGCTAGAGAGCGTTTCGTTGATTCCGATGGGCTCCAGCTTGGCAATTCATCGAAGGGTAACTTTTCCTATAGACCCGCCTGAAGAAAAGTAACCTGGCGAACTGCACCCGAGAGCTTCGATTCACAAATCCAAGTAGAGTGTGCGCAGTAGCATTCCACCGAAGAGTGGTAGGATCGGGAACTGGCGCGGTGTTCTGACGACTCCGTTTCCAGCCCCACCACATCGAACGGAGCGTGCGGATTTCCCACACTCCGCTCTCGTGCTCACTTCGGGGCAAGGGTTATGCAATTTGGGCCGGTGGGGCCGCTTTCGAGTCGGGTGTTGTATCTACCCGTGTGGCTCGCCAATATCGCATCCACGACGAAACCTGGAGTGATTCGTCCTCGTCTTAGCGTGAAAACGGAGCCTGAACTCGGTCAAGGTTTGCGTTGAGGAGTGCGAAGGTCTCTCGGGGTGGGAACCAGTGTGCACGCGCCTGCAGCGTGTATATATTAAGGACGGGTGAAAAGTTGGTCCTGGTCAAGCAGTCCTATCGTAACGATGATGCAACCCGCCGAGTCGCTCCTGAGGTAGGACGCGACCTGCGGCTCTGGAACGACTTCGACAGTTCGGCGTTCCGTACCCGAGTCCGAGATGCGTATGGTCCTCGTGGTAGTGGCGGACGTATTCAGGGAGCAGCCGTTTCCGATGGCGTTCATTCACCGCGATAGAATGATCCCGCAAGTCTCGTCGGCAGCTTTCGACCCAACGCCGCGCGACACCGCTTTGCCAGGGACTCTCGAAGCAGGCCCGCACCGGGCTCATCTTCAGGGATCGAACGGCCACTGGGACCTCCCACCCGTATTGCGCATCCCGGTCGAAGATTAGAAATCAGGGCGCCGACTCGATGGGAAATACTTCCCGTAGCTGCTGGATGATCCAACTGCTCGTCGGGTGCTTCGTGACTTCGAAGTGCAGGATCCGCCGGCGATCATGCCTGATCACAAAGAAGCAATAGAGTACACCGAAGGCGATCGTCGGGGCCGCGAAGAAATCCATCGCCGCNNGGCCGGTTCGGGATCCCTCGGAGCTCGTTTCATCCAGCGTGAGATCGTTCTCTCGGAGAGATCAAAACCGACCCTGAGGAGTTCACCATGTATCCGCGATGCTCCCCAAGTCGGATTCTCAACAACCATCCGGAAGATCAATTCCCGAACTTCCTGCGACCGCTGCCTTCTCCCAACCTGCGTCCTGCCGCTGGAGATCAGCCGCCAGGGCAAGCGGAAGCCGGTTCGATGCCACTGGACTAAAGTCCCGGGTGTAGCCACGATCAGCGATGGTTTCCATCTTGACCAGAACCGACGGACGGCGACCCAGAAGAGCTTGTCGAGCAGGGCTATTCTTAGCTTCGGATGCCGACGCTTCAGCACGGCGGGTTGTTGGCGTAGCGCGAGATTCTCAAGGAGGAGGCTCCGACCCGCCCGCAAGAGGCGAACCAGCGTTCCGAGGCACAGACAATGAATCGAAATATGGCCAGGAGTTATAACAGAACGGTGGCGGAAGGGCGGCAACTATGTCCTTGATTTTCCAGACGGCCAGAGTTTTGGCGAACCACAAGCCGCGGGATAGACGGGATTTCGATCCATCAAACTTCTGGGCGGTATGGTTCCGGTACCAACCCAGAGTTGTCTCCTGTTTGGCCACTGCCGCTACTTCCCGAGAGCCTTGCGTCCCAGTCGACGACCAATCTCGGCGAGCGTAACCTTCTCAGAGTCGGAGAGGAGCAGCCGGGTCTTGATTTGGACTTTGAGGATGCGGTTCTCGGTTGCCCGATGCTCGTTCCTCAGCAAGAGTTCCTGGTCGACCGTCCCGGTGATATACGCCAGCATGCGAGCGCAGGTAATTGGGATCCTCCCAGTTCCAGTGAAGTGATTAAGTCGCGATTGTAGGTTCTATTGGAGTTTTGGAGTAAGCACTGGAGAAGCAAAGTCTGGAACGTAAGCTACGATACTCCAATGCGTTCGAGTTTTTTGATCATACGGGAGACGCCCCTCGCGCCGGTGATTGCGCCGCGAACTCCTCCGGGGTGTGATACCCCAGACTGCTGTGGGGCCGCACTTGGTTGTAGTCGTTCCGCCAGGCCTCGATCCGCTCCCGCGCCTCCAGCAAATTCGCGAACCAGAACTGATTCAAATACTCATCCCGAAACTTGCCGTTGAAGCTCTCGATGCGGCCGTTGTCGGTGGGCTTGCCGGGACGGATGAAGTGCCAGGCCACCCCGTGCTCGTATGCCCACTGGTCTACCACTTGCGAGATGACGTTGTCCACCTGGATCCGCTCCGGGACCCCGCGCCCCTGCTGCAACTGCTGCAGCACGCGCACCACGCGCGCCCCGGGCAGCGAGGTGTCCACTTCGATGGCCAGTGCCTCGCGCGTGTAGCCGTCCACCAGGTTCAGGGTGCGAAACTTCCGCCCGCTCGCCAGGGCGTCATGAGTGAAGTCCATCGTCCACAACTCATCGGCTCGCGTCGGCAGCACCAACGGTAAGCGCTGCGTCGCCACCCGCTTGCGTTTTCGCCGTCGCATCGCCAGACCTCCCTCGCGGCACAATCGGTGCACCCGCATGCGATTCACCGGCCAGTCTTTCCGCCGCAGCATCACCCACAAGCGGTGATAACCGAAGCGCGGTTTCTCCAGAGCCAACTCGCGCAGTGCCACGCGCAACGCTTCGTCATCCCCCTGCTTCGGCTGGTAGCGACAACTGCTTCGCGCCAGCCCGATCAGCTCGCAGGCCCGTCGTTCGCTCACCTGGTATTCCTGGCGCAAACGGGCTACTTCCGGGCGGCCGGCGAGCTCCAGCCGTTTTTTGAGATCACCGACTTCAACATCTCCTTGTCCAGGCTCAACTCCGCCACCAGATGTTTCAGCCGTCCGTTCTCTTCCTCCAGTTGCCGGAGTCGCTTCGCCTCGTTCACATGCAGCCCTCCGTACTTCGCCTTCCAGGCGTACAGCGTGTGCTTCGAAACTCCCAACTCACGCGCTACCTCGATGCACGTTCGCCCCGCGTCCACCTGGTGGATCGCCCCTATAATCTCCGCTTCCATGAACTTCCTCTTCGGCATCTCCTTGCCTCCCCTCTCAACCTACAAAATCGTATCCGATTTTGGTACAGTTTTTGGGGAGCAGGTCATTACCTTCCTGTCCCACAATTTGCCGATAAGCCGCCGCGCTTTCTTGCGCGTCCCTAGCCGACGTAAAAAGAACGTCCGCTTCAAGGGTTGCCAAGCACAACCTAGCCGGTACCTTCTTGCTGATACTTGCCCGGTGCAGCCCGCATAATAACCTGCCGCACCCAACAGATGGCGTAGGTCGAGAACTTATGCCCGCGCGACCCGGACGCATGCCCCATGGACTCCGGGCGACCGTCGTTCGCCCCTAACGAGCCGCGTGAATCTCCGCTTTTGCGGCGGGTCGGCTTCGGGATCCGGAATCTGGAGCACTTTGAGTTGAACGCGACAGGCCGCTGTGACATAATGTCACCCGCAATTCCACGCGACGAGTGCGATGCCGGGTAATCAGAAAGTCTACGACGCGGTGATTGTCGGTTCGGGCGCCAGCGGCGGCTGGGTCGCCAAAGAACTCTCGGAGCAGGGCATGACGGTGCTCCTGCTCGAAGCGGGCCCGCCGCGCCTGCCCACGCGCGATTTCACAGAGCACGTCTGGCCGTATCAGGTCAAGTTCCGCGGGTTCGGCAATCAGAAAGCCCTCCTCGAAGATCAGCCTGTGCAGCGGCTTTGCTACGCGTGCGACGAATTCAGCCATCAGTTCTTCATCAACGACCACGAGAATCCCTACACGTTCCCCCCCGACAAGCCTTTCATGTGGATTCGCGGACGCCAGGTGGGCGGCAAGACGTTCTGCTGGGCGCGCGAGAGTTACCGCTACAGCGACTACGAGTTCAAGGCCACGAGCCGTGACGGCTACGGTGAGGACTGGCCGATCAGCTACCAGGACCTCGAGCCGTATTACGACAAGGTGGAGAGTTACATTGGGGTGAGCGGGTCACCTGAAGGCCTCGATTCGATGCCCGACGGCAAATTCCTCCCGCCCATGAACCTTTCGTGCGGCGGGAAGCGGGCGCGCCAAGTCCTCGGAAAGAAATTCGGCTGGGTCGTGATGCCCGACCGCGTGGCAAACCTTACCGTCGCCCATAATGGACGTCCGGCGTGCCACTACTGCGACGAGTGCCAGCGCGGGTGCTATACGGCGTCTTACTTCAACAGCCCTTCTGTCACACTGCCCGCCGCCGCGCGCACCGGCCGGCTGACCTTGGTGAGCGACGCCGTGGTCAGCCACGTGGTGATGAGCGAGCAGGGAAAAGCCCAGGGCGTCTACTACGTCGATCGCATGACGCACTCGCATCAGGAGGCGCGCGCCAAAGTCGTCGTGCTCGCCGCGAGCGCGCTCGAATCCACGCGCATTCTTCTCAACTCCCGTTCGTCACGATTCCCGAACGGGCTGGGCAATTCCTCCGGCCAGCTCGGCCACTACCTGATGGACCACTTCACGCTCGAAGGCGCGGGCGGGTTTCTGCCCCAGTTCAAGTCCACCGAGCGCGAGCCGCGCGGCACCCCCTGCGGGTTTCTGATCCCCAAATACGTCAACACCGGTAGGAATCTGAACAAGAATTTCCTGCGCGGGTATCGCTTTGACGGCGACGGCAGCCAGGAACTTTATGCCCACGCGTTCGGGCTTGCGGGATTCGGTGCCGACTGGCGCCGCCGGGTACGCTCGGAGATTCCGTATTATTTCGGGATGATGGTGCAGGGTGAGTGCCTGCCGCGCTATGACAACTACGTCTCGCTCGACCCGGAGAAGAAAGACGCCTGGGGCATTCCCGCCCTACATGTCGTGGCGAGCTACGGAGAAAACGAGCATGCCATGGCCAAGGCCATGCGCCACGACGTGCTGGAAATTCTCGACACGATGCAGGTCGAAAACTCCCGCCCGCCCGGCGAGCGCTTGAGCCTATTCGGCAAGAACATTCATGAGTGCGGCACGGCGCGCATGGGGAACGACCCGAAGAAAAGCGTGGTCAACGGCTTCTGCCAGCTCCACGACACGAACAACGTCTTCGTGACCGACGGCGCCGTATTTGTGACCCAAGGTTGCTACGAGCCCACCCTCACCATAATGGCGATTTCCGCCCGTGCCGGCGACTATATCGCCGACGAGTACCGCAAGGGGAATCTGTGATGCTTGGGTAGGCGCGGGCGCACAAGTCCGGACCGTAGGCTTCTTGTATGGATGAAACGAAAAACAGAAGCGACGAAGACAAGCCCGGCGCCGCGCTCACGCGCCGCGAGTGGCTGCTGAGTCTGGGCAGCGCCGTGGTGCTGGCGGGGTATAGCGGCGCGCCTGGCGAAGCCGCGGCGGCGCAGGCGGCTGCACCCGGCGCGAGCACGCTGCCGCCTGGACTCTTTTTGCCTTCCCTTGATCACCTGACCCACGCGCTGACCAGCGACGACCCATTTCTTCCGAGTCCTCCCGGAGCTGAGACCGAATACGTCCGCCCGCGCTCGGGGCCTTTCGTCCCCCAAGGGTTTGCGCGCGAGGAATTCCCCGTAATCCGCAGGCTTGTTGAAATCATCCTGGGGGAAGATTTGAAGAACTCGGAAGAGGCGCCCGTGCCCGGCGGGCCGGCGAACATTTTCGACGAAGTCGCCGAGTGCATTGACCTGGTCGTCGCGCGTGCTCCCGTCGTACGCGCACTGGCCCTGAATCTTCCGGCGGACCAGCGCGCCCTAGCCGTCGCCTATTTCGGTAGCGAAAAGCCAGTGCGCGCGATCGAGACTTTCGACCCTGAACGAGTTTGCCGCGAGGGACTGGCATGGTTCAGCGGAGAATCGCGGCTGCGCTTCGCGAAGAATTTTCCGGACGCTGCCCCCGACGAGCAGGTCGAGCTCGTGGGTTCGGCGAGCGACGCACGCACGGATAAGCCGGCGACGAACGCTGGCACGCGCTTCTACGATTTCCTCAAGGCCGAAACGATCCGCGGGTTCTATACCTCGCGCCGCGGCCTGAAAGAGCTCGATTACAAAGGGAATTCCTTCTACGCCGAGTCCCCCGGTTGCGTGCTCACACCGCACCCCCAGGCAACCGAGAGCAAGCCCGAGTAACCGCAGCGCCCAAAAACTCAACTCAGGGCAGTTTCCTTCCCAAGCAATGTCCGCGAGGTGCAAGTTTCCGTTGGTGTGGTTCGCCAGAATCTCATCCGCGACAAAACCTGGCGCGATCCGTCTCAGCGTGATAACGGATGTCGTTCGCCAATACTCCGCAGGACCTGAGTCTCATCCGTGTAACATGTTACACGGCCCTCCGTATGCTGCTCATTTCAAATGCGTTCTTAGTTTTGGCGAGGGACAATGTGCATTTTACCGGAGTCTCTGCCCCCACCCGCACCGTCACACTGATAGCCGAGCCCAGTACCATCGAACGTGGGCAGTCCGTCACTCAGAACTGGACTCCGGAGAACGCCACCGACATGGACCTGCAACCCGAGGTAGGCAAGGTCCCAGCCAAGAGTTCGCAGACCGTGACACCACAGAACTCAAGTACTTATACCCTGACGGTCACCGGTCCGGGTGGAACCAATGAGGATCACAATTCTCGAGACATTCCTCGAAGAAGATCTCGATGTGCCGCGGCGGCTCGATGCTTGGTGTCTGTTTCCGCCATAGGAACAGACACCAGCGGATTGGCCAACAGTCTGAGGAAAAACCAGTTAAACGACAGATGAGTCGGAACTAAATATCCGGCATCAATGCGTAAGTTATTGACCATAAAGGTTGATATGCCGAAGAGAGGATTCGGTATCCCAGGCCTGCTTATGTCAACCTGCCTGCTGACACCTTGCGGGCGGCCCCATTCGATGGCGTTGAACGGATGCAGAGGAATTTCGTGCTGATGCGCCGCCAGTAGTGGCTGGCCTTTTCTGTCAGTGAGCCGTCGTAGCCCTTTTGGGAAGGTTGACCTCGCCAGGCACGGCACCGGCTGCGCCCACTTGATATGCTCGGGCTAAGGCGCCGAGGGTTGAGTGGGGCCAAGCGGGTGAGAGTCGTGGCTCAGGCCGATGGAGAGTAGGGCTCCAGTATTGATGTAAGCCTTATGTTCCTGTGGGTTGGAAATCAGGACAATTTCGCCCTCCCGCAGAGGTGATCCCTTTTCCCCAAGTGTAGTCTCGGGTTGGCTCTGCGGCCCCAAAGCTATGGCCGTCGGTGCTTCCTGAACTGGCGGGAACGGCTCCGTACCCGCAATGAACACCTCGCTGTGAGTCAAGGCTGGATCGGCGAGCGCTACAAGGTTTGTGAGATTGTCAATCGCGGCCGTCTCGATTCCGGCGGGCTGACTAAACGGCGGAGGGGTTTTGTAGACGGCTAAGCCGGTCGTCCGCTTCATGAATTCGGTCCAGACGGGCAGAGCCGAATGTGCCCCGGTGATATGCAGGTCGCGATCGTCGTCGTAACCGACCCAAACCACGGCGAGAAGGTTCGAGGTGAATCCGGCAAACCAGCCGTCATGTGAAGTACCGGTCTTCCCCGCGGCCGGGAGTCCAAAGCCACCGGCTCTCGCGCCCGCTCCGGTGCCGCGATTGATGACGCTTTCGAGGAGACTTACCATTAAATAACTGACGCGCGAATCAAGCACTCGGTGGGTGCTGA
>PMYF01000437.1 GCA_003171295.1 Acidobacteriota bacterium
CACGCGATCCAGGACGCCGACTTGCTGCTCGCCCTGGGCATGCGCTTTGATGACCGTGTAACCGGCAACCTGAAAACCTATGCGCCCAATGCCAAGAAGGTGCAAGTGGACATCGATCCCACGGAAATCAACAAGCTCGTGAAGGTGGATGTGGCCCTCATCGGTGACCTGCGGGAAGTCCTGCGCGAATTGTTACCCCGTATCAAGCCGCTCAACTGCGGCGAGTGGCGGAGCTACCTGGATCGTCTGAAGGGCGATTCCGCGGTGCGCGACATCCAGAACCTGCCCGATAGCGGGCATCTTTACGCGGCGCACGTGATCAACGACCTGTGGCAGGAAACCCGCGGTGGCAACGCGGTGGTGGTGACCGATGTCGGCCAGCACCAAATGTGGGAAGCCCAATACTTCAAGCACGAACAGCCCCGCTCGCTGATCACTTCAGGCGGCTTGGGCACCATGGGATTCGCGCTCCCGGCCGCCATCGGCGCGAAGGTCGCGCGCCCGGAAGCCGAGGTGTGGGTGGTGGTGGGCGACGGCGGCTTCCAAATGACCATGGCCGAACTGGCCACGGTTGTCCAGGAGAACCTGAAGATCAACATCGCCATCATCAACAACGGCTATTTGGGAATGGTGCGCCAATGGCAGGAGTTCTTCTATGAGCGCAATTACCAATCCACGCCCTTGCTGAGCCCGAATTTTTCGAAGCTGGCAGAGGCCTATGGAATCCGGAGTGCCGCGGTTGCGCAACGCTCCGAGGTTGTCCCCACGGTCCAAATGGCGCGCCAGCACGGCGGGCCAGTGCTGATTGACTTCCAAGTAGAACAGGAGGATTCGGTCTATCCCATGGTGGCGGCCGGAGCCGCTTTGCACGAGATGATCCGCCGCCCCAACCCCCTCGTGGAGACCGCCGAAGACGAATAGGTTCATATGCTGAAAACATTTGTGGTGCATGCCGAGAACAAACCCGGCGTGCTGACCCGGGTCACTTCGCTGTTCCGGCGGCGCGCCTTCAACATCGACTCGTTGACGGCGGGGCGTACGGAAAAGCCGGAAGTCTCACGTATGACGATTACCGTTGAGGCCGATCACGATCAGGCGCGCCGCATCGAAGCCAGCCTCTACAAACTGGTCAACGTTCTTCTGGTGGAGAACATCAGNNAGCATCTTCCGGGCGCGCGTGGTCGATGTGGCGCCGGATTCACTCATCATCGAAATCACCGGCACCGAAGAGAAAATCGACGGGCTCTTGGAAATCCTGCGTCCCTTTGGAGTCCTGGAAATGGTGCGCACCGGCATCGTAGCCATGCGGCGCGGGAACAAATCGCCCGAAGCAGTCCCCCCCGCGAATGACCTGGCTGAAATCCCGGCCGAAACAGATGATGGGGAGGGCCAGTCCGTCTAGCAGTTTGTTGAAAAGTATCCCGACGTTGCCACTCTGGGCATGGATAGCCGAAAGCGGCTATCCGTGATGTCAGAAACGGAGCGCCGTGGATAAGACCGAAAGGTAGGTTTTTCGTGCCCTGTAAGGGCACAAGATAGTAGCCGGGGGCAACGCCCCCGGAAAGCGTGATGCTCGTTCCGCGACCCTAAAGGGGTCGTATTACCCAGAGCCGTGGGACGCCAGAGCGGCGTGATGTCACCCGACTTCGACCCTTTCAGGGTTGGACCTTGCGGAGGGCGTTGCCCCCGGTTACTCTATCGATCCCCTGCGGGGTTCATGGATGGAGTCAGTCCGATGTGTACGGGAACGCCGTAATCCGCAGTTTGGCTGCGCCGTACGGTATCAGGGAGATCGTCTCCACAGGTTGTTTACTGGTTACGGGACTGGTGGGCAACGGTCCTGCGGAATCATCCACAATTTGCCATTCGGGCAGGCGTCGCGCTTTCACCTGAATCTCCACCGGAGATCCCTCTGGGCTGAAAGGTTGGTTGCCCACTGGAGTCTCAGTTACCTCAAACGCGTTCGGGTTGTTGTCCTTGCCGATGACCAGCGCGTAGTTCCAGGGAGTAGTCGGATAAACTTCCCAATCGGCGGCCGGGCCCGTCTGCTTGATTTTGTACCAGCTCTCACCAATCTTGAGGGAGTACACCAAGGGCCCGCGTTCCACGGCCAGTGAGTTGTTGTACCCATGGGAATTGACGATGTGCATGGGGAAGCGCAGTTCGACGCGGTCGCCGCTCTGCCATTCCCGCTCCACCCGATAGAATTGGCCGGTTTCGACACCAGAGAGCGCCGCGCCGTTCACTGCCACGGTGGCGCCGCTGGCCCACGCGGGAATCCGCAGGGCAAGCGGGAACTTGACGGGCCGGGCGGTTTCGACCGTCAGGGTCACGGTTTCGCGAAAGGGATAGTCGGTTTCTTCCCGAATGCTGACCGGAGTGCCTGAGGCCACCGCGCTGGACACTTCACTGGGGCCATAGGCGACCGCCGCGAGACCATGATCCGGAGTACCCATCCACAGGTGAGCGACAAACTTCGGCCACCCTTGGTGCAGGTTCGCCGTGCAGCAGCCATAATTGGGTTCCAAGCCGAAAATGTTTGAGTCCGCAAAGTTGATCGTCCAGCGGCGGTTCGCCAGGCTGCTGATGACCTGGTTTGCCTGCTGATCGAATTGGTGGCCCCACATGTCGGGTGTAAAGGTTCCGGGTAAGGCATTGTAGGCGATCCGCTCCAGGCGATCGCCCAAAGAGGGTTCGCCGAGGATGGACATGTCCATTTCCAGCGAGAACATCTCTTCTACCACCGTGCACAACTCCGTCCCTTGCGTGGGATCGCGTCCGGCCATGTGCTCGTCCGCGGCAAACACTCCAGCGGGCTGACCGTGAAACCGGTCCAATGCGGCAACCGCCTGATCAGGGCTTACCCGATCCTGGGGGGCCCCGCTGATCAGCCACCAAACGGCGCCAGCCTTCATTCCCATAGCATTGTTGACACCATGCGTCGCAAGGCTGATCTGGGATTTGTCCATCTTGTCTTTGAAGGGGTAGTCCGCGAACTGCGCCTGCCAATTGTGCCCTTGCACCTGAAGTTTGCGAGCGAGTTCCAAAAGGCTCTGGTCCCCGGTGCGGTTATAGAGCCAGAGAATACTCAACACCTCGTCGTGCCAGCGATAAATCGCCCACTCCTTGAGCGGCCGCTCGGACAGATGCTGGGCCTGAAAAGCGAAGTACTTCCCCATAAGAGGAATCACGCGCGGGTCCCCGGTCGCCTCCTCGTACTGGGTGAGGACCTTAAGCATGACATAGTTCGGCCACCAGTCCGTGTTCCGGGCGGGGCCGATCCAGCCATCCGCCTGCGGGTTTGCAAGCGTCCAATCCACCCACTTCTTCGCCTTGGCAATCAACCTCTCGTCACCGGTCAAGTAGGCCAGAGGCACCAATCCATCCAGAAAATAGGGTCCCCGCTCCCAACTCTCTCCCGTACCCCCCAGCCAGCCGCTGTTCGAGCCAAGGTCGGGCCAGAACTCGTCCACGTGACCGCTCAGGCCATTAGCCTGAAGCTGCAATTGGTGCAGTAACCAGCCCCTCGGCTTCACGGAGGTGAGCGGCAGCAGGTTAAACGCATTCGGTTGGAGGGGCGCCCGGTTCGGTGTGGCGCCGGCGGGTTGCGCAGCAAGGGACTGCGCCGCGTTTGCCGCGAGGGTCAGGCACACCAGGAATGAGAGTTTGACCCGAATCAAGTTCAATGCTGATGATATGTGCATGATTCTGTGGTTTACCTCCGTCTCGCCACCAAGTCAAGGCAGTTTTCCGAAAGCCCACCATACAGTTAAGCTAGGACTCTGCCCTTCCCCGTCCGAATTTGGCAAGCGACATCAATCCCCCATGCCATCGGGTCCGCTGAATTCCCACCCAAGTGGCCATTACGGGCTGGCCGCGATAGGCGCGTGGGCGTCGTCGGCCAAAATTGAGGATCAGAAAGAGCATATGTTTGCACATAAAGCGCAATTTATTTCCACATCGCATGAGATTGCTATAATGAGGTGCTTGTTTTCAATCCAAAATTTATGGCATTAAGATTGCATTAAGCTAAGTACTTAGATTAGAATGGAATAGACACCGAACTGCGGGGTCCTAGAAAGGAGATTTTAATATGCGATC
>PMYF01000959.1 GCA_003171295.1 Acidobacteriota bacterium
GGGTCATGCTCCGACCTTTTGGGTCCCAGCTTCTCCGCAAACTGTTTCCAGTCGTGGCGGACTTCGTACGCCCGCCGGTAACGGGGCGAGCGCAGCAGGCGCGCGTGGGCCCGAAAGGCCTCGGTTAAACTGGGGAAACGTTGGAACTGAGCGGGGGCTTGCTCCTTCACCCCGTTGACGACTTCCCAGGTCGAGGCCTCCACGGAGCCACTGTCCTCATTCGCCTCTTTCAACTCTTCGGCTTCCTCGGCTTGCGGGCCGGTGGAAGGAGTCGAAGGAATTGAAGCAGTCGGAGGATGAGAACACTTAATACCAAAGGGATTATTAGCCAGACGGAAAAGAGAGGAACTGCCCCAGCCAAATTGGGGCGTGGCGCTCTCCAGGATGGCCTGCGCGATGGTGACGCAGGCAGGGATTTCGTGTTCACGCTCGCTCTGGAGCGCCGGGGGCGTGACCCGCAGCAGGAACGATAGCTGGGGCCCGCTCAGCCGGGGCCGGCCGCTGGGCGCGGAGGAGAGGGAGCTAGCGGCCGGCGTAGGCTGGCCGAACCCCGGACTGGCTTTTCCTGTTTCTGGTTTGCGGTTTTCGTTAGGATGTTTTTCCGTCATTTTGGGCAGCGGCAGCGTGTGCACCCGCCGCCGCCCTCGCTCCATACCGTGTGGTACGGGGCTCGCTCACACTGATCAGGCGCAAGCGTAAAGTTCGTAGGAGCGAGCTCGGGACTCGCCCCTACGTCTCACCGCAGACCTCGAAAGGGCGCAGCATTGCAATTCCGCCGTCGGAATTCCGCATGCATTACTTCCTTGCGTCTTGGGGTCTCTGCGGTTCATAACTTTCAACCATCCGGTCCGGCGACGGTCTGTCCTGGTATGTCGCCTCTTATATGCGCATCTTACCATTACTTACTAGGGGGTTGTCAATAGGGTAAATTACGATTCTGCCTACCGGTAGGCAGAAAGTGAGGCACAAAGCGCACTTTTGTCCATTTGCCAGGCGCTGGCCGGCGTCCCCCCGCTCGGCCCGCAAGACAGAAATTCGCAGACGGCAGAGCGCCTCGAGCCCACGGGGTTCCCCGGCTAGCTTCGGCCGCCTATCCGTTGTGGGGTTTCTGGAGTTCATCACGGCTTCCCGCCTCCTGCCCTGCGCTTCGAACTCTCGCTCCCGCGGCTGGCTGCTTGCTTACTGCTGCCTGGGCTTTTCCTGATTGCTCCGCTCCCATGAATTGCCTTAGGTAAGTGCTGTTACGCGGCTGAGGGTGGTGTCCTAATTTGAAAAGTTACGCTTGAGGGAGTTGTGCAGGGGGTCGGAGCTTTAGCTCCGACATGATCGGGCCACCCGCAGTCCGGGGCTTTAAGCCCCTGAAGCTTCAGGGCCTAAAGGCCCCGTTTGAAGTTTTGGCTATTGTCGGACCTGAAGGTCCGACCCCCTTTCTGGAACTCACTCCACCATATTAGGACACTACGCGGCTGCAGCAAATTTCGAATTGCCCTCCGGCCCGCCAGGTGCTGAGGCGCCGCGCTGGGCCAGGGCCCTGGCGCGGAGGCGCCGGTGCTCGCTGTGCGTCAGGAGGTTTTCGCAAGTCGTAAATTCTGATCGACAACCGGGATTGCTGCAGCGCCGTTCCCGATAATCCCCGCGTTTCTCACTGACTTCCGTGTGGGCGCCACACTGAGGACATCTCATCTAGCCCTCCTTGATTCATCGGGTGTTCGGTGCTTCGCGTACCGCGCCGGCCAGCCACGCCCACCGGCATTTCTCTCCGTCCGCACAGGGCGCGGGGCAGATGCGGCAGGAAATCACGGGCGGCGCGAGCGCCGCAAGCTTCGCCGTGAGTGCGTAGCGGGGACGGGAGCCTGGTTCCTTGAATCTACGGCTTTCCTCTGCCCTGCGCCTGGCAAGCCGCCGGGCCGGCTGGCGGGACAGGTTCGAGAGCGTAGTCGAAAAACTGGGAGGTGGGTGCATCGCGTCTCCTGGCCATTGGACTGCTGCCTTTGGCGCTGGGCGCCTGGCGTCTTGACTGGCGCGTAAGTTTTCCCCTTGGGCTGCGCTTTCCGAAAAGCTGGTCGAACAAATCAAAAAGTTGTGAAGCTAAAGGTTCAGCGTTTTTGTGTGCGCCGGGTGTTTTTATGATTCGTGCGCCGGGCGATTGACGGGGGCCCTTACTCCTCGGTCCCTGCCTCTGGCAGTGGTTCTCGAAGACCAACTTCACCAGGTCCAAGAGCGCCGTAGGTTCAGCGTATTCACTTTGTGTTCTTTTGCGCGGTGCCATTTGCCTTGCCTTCCGAAAAGCCTATGGAACGAGTCAAAGAGTCGCGAAGTTGAAGCTACCGCCCGCCCCCCAGCGCCTGGACGTAACCTGCCGCCAGCGTGGCGCCGAGGGCCACGCCCAACAGCAGCCAGCGGATGCGCAGCCAGAAGCGGCGCCGAGTATCTTCCAGGTGTTCGACCGAACGGCCGAAGTTGAAAGCTCGGAGATGCTCGCAGCGGGCGCGCATCTCTGCTTCTTGCGCGAGCCGTTCCGCAATGCCGCTTAATTCCAAAGAGTATTGCTCGAAAGTCTGCTTCATGCCGCCTCCGGCGAGTTGTCCGTCTTCAATTTTCAGCCACCCGTCGTTGATCCTCCCGGGCCGGTACGGACAACGGATGGGTTGTTATCGCTGCATAGATCTCCGCGATGGGGGCGGGCTTGGAAAGCGCCGCCGTGCGGCTGTCACGCGCGCCGTCGAGAGCGCGAGGACAACCGGTGTAGAGAACGAAGTGGATGCCGCGGCGGGCGGCTTCGTGGCGAACCACGTCCCACTCTTCGACGACGAAACGAGAGTTCGGGGAGAGGGGGAATTGGCCGTCACAGAGGACGACATCATGCTCGGGCAGACAGTCCATCGCAGTCTCCAGATCGGCGACGAGGGTGATGTTCTGGATCCGCTGTGCCTTCCGGTCAAGCGACCGCAGGAGCTCCGCGGTCAGCTCCGCAAGTTGCCCGTTGTCTTCAACAATCAAAAGGTTCATGACGATGTCTCCGGAATCCTCAGGCTTGAGGGTTAATTTTTGAATCGGGGAATCTGCATCCGGCCCTCGCTGGCCCCGAGGGCCGGTGAAGCGAGGTTTGATCCAGGCGCAGCAGTGATGGGCGGAGCGTCGCGGGGGCGGGGAGGTGGCGGGAAAATCCGGTTTCAGGAATAAAGGCAGCGGTAGGTTAGCTTGGGGAGGACGGGCCGCTCCGCCCAACACTGCGGGGCCTGAAATAGGTTGGACTTTGGCGCCCGCGAGCTCGCGGCAAAGTGCGAACCCGCGGGCACCGAACGGTTGCGCTGGCGCTGTTTTCTCGAGAAACGTTCCCATCATTGTCCTAGCGATAGTAACTAGATAGTACTGTATTTACTGACAAAACGTTGCCGGCTTGGCCGAAGAACCTCATATTTTCCCTGGAAATTAGCTGAGTAATGATTGCGTGAACTGCCAGGCGTGGCGCGCGGCGGCCACCCAGGGGATATCCTCATGCAGCCAGAGGGGAATAAGCTCCAGACGAATGCCCGAGAACTTCATTACCATGTAAGCGATGGGCCCCAGAAACGATGCGTTGGTAATGTTTGCGAGTACGGTTCCGAGACCGCCCGCGAAATGATAATCGGCCGCTAGGCGGCCTACCAGGGTAAAGATGATCAGGGCGGAAATCCCCCGGCGCAAGATAACACTGGACGGATCGTGCCACTGGATGACCGACACGACCAGGGTACCGATTAATAACGCGTACTCAAGCACGTCGAAACCCACTTCGGCCCGCGCCAGCAGTCGGACCTCTCCGGCCCAGTAGATTACCCAGACCGCGAGGTTCGCGAGCGGCGCCGCCAGCAGCCAAAGCATGAAGAACGGATGGCGACGGTAGAGTTGTAAATGACTGAAAAGAAAGAGCAGCACTAAGTGCAATCCCAAGGCAGCGACGTAAAGCGCGTAGGTTCTCACCGGAGCCTCCCCTGACATCCCAAATGTCCAATTTGCGATCCAGGGCAGAGGCCCCAGTTAGCCTGCCGAGGCAGGCGATTTTGAGCCGCACTACCGTGGCGGCATAGGTATTGGCGGACGCGGCCAAAT
>PMYF01000394.1 GCA_003171295.1 Acidobacteriota bacterium
GTGGCGCTGACGATGATTCGATCTCACCCCTGGGTCGGCGTAGGCCCCAACAACATCGAAGAGGTATATGATCTCTACCTGCCACCCGGGAAGGTGCCGGAAATCGGTTTTCACAGCCACTTTCACAATGATTTTCTTCAATTCGGCGCCGAGCGTGGCTTGCCCTGCCTGGCCGCCTGGGTGTGGCTCATGGCCGCGCTCGGCTGGGGCATTTGGAAGGTTCGGCGGCAGCTATCCGCTCAGCGGTGGATCGCGGACGGGGCATTTGCGGCCTGGCTGGCATTCCTGGCCGAAGGCTGTTTCGAATTCAACTTCGGCACCTCGCCGGTTCTCATGGCTTTCCTCTTCGTGACCGCCACGCCTTTTGTGGCCGAGAGGGCCAGGGTCTTTTGCGAGGAGCGGGAACCTGAGAGTGGACCCCGGGTGGCGCGATGAGATTCAACCCCGCCGTTTCACACGTGCACCGGCGTGGGGCGCGATTTTCGAGGCACTACCCTTTCCGAAATGAATCCTAAGCACCAGATGCTGCGCAGCTCGATTGTGGTAGCGTTCTTCAACCTGTTGGGGGGGCTTTCTGGAATTCTGGTTGAGACCAGCATCGCGGCCCACCTGGGGCTCTCGAAAAGCTCCGACACGTTTTACGTTGCTTACACGATTCCCTACATCATCACGAACCTGCTCGCGGCGACCGGCCTGTACTCCTTGGTCCCATTCTTCGCTTCCCTGGAGTCCGGGGGCGACGAAAGAGAGGTTTGGCGAGGCTTCAGTTACGTGATCAATATTCTCTTCGTGGGATTGGGAGCGATCGCCGTGGTGGGGGCCGTGGCTTCACCCTGGATTATCCACGGCATCGCTCCGGGCTTCCTGCGTTCTCAACTCGATGATGCGACGCAGATGTCGCGATGGCTCTTCCTCATCATCATTCCTGCCGGCATTGCCGAGGTGCTGAGGTCCTTTCTGCTCAGTCGCCACTACTTCGCGCTCTCGACAGCGACCGGGTTTATCCGGAACCTCGCCACGATTTTGTTTATCCTCCTGGGATTCCACCGGTTCGGACCCTACAGCATGGTTTTGGGGTATATGGCAGGCCACTTGCTCCAGTTGTTGGTCCTGGGCGTTTACGTGCAGCTTTCTTTCCCCGCCCACTATTCGCTGACGCTGACCGGAAGCGGCGAGTCTTTTCGTAACTTGCGGGGTGCCGGGACCGCGCAGGTGGCGGGGGCTTTGGGTTGGCAGGGGGTGGTGGTGGTGGAGCGCATCATTGCCTCTTTCCTTCCGGCCGGAACGTTGACGGCCTTGAACTACGGCTTCAAGATCCTTGGTACCCTCGCTGAACTGCTGGGGGGAAGCGTGGGAACCGCGTCTCTGCCGGGGCTTTCCCGAGCCGTGGCCACGAAGAATCACGAGGAACAACGCCGAACCTTTCGCGACACGCTGGAGTTGAGCCTCCTGCTTCTTTCGCCCGTGGCGGTTTTCTGCCTGCTGCTTGATCACAGCATCATCCACTTTGTTTTCCAGCGCGGAAAGTTCACGTCCGGAGCGACGGACCTGATGGCGATGATCTTCTTTTATTACAGCCTCGCCTTGTTGCCGTTCGCCTTCCTTCGCCTTCTCAATTTTTGCCTGTTCGCGCGACGCGAGCCGGGTGTGTACTTCCGCCTCTCGATGGTTCAATACGGTTTGATCCTGGTTTTCGATCTCCTTTATGTGGGCGTTTTGCGGATGGGGGCGAAAGGAATCCCTCTGGGTTTTCTCACCGGCTCCTTGTTGGCGTGCGCTTGGGCAATCCGGAGAAATCTTGGAGGCCTGAACGCGACATTGGACCGGGTGCTCGGCCGCTTTGCCGGAAAAAACATCACCGCAGTGTTGCTGGCCGCACTCAGCGTGTTTGCGCTGCGGGCCTGGATGACGCCCCCGGTCACGACCTCTCAGGATTTTGTCTACTTGTGCGTCATCTGTGGAGTGGGCGGCAGCGTGTACCTTGCCGCTATGGCCATTCTACGCGCTCTTCCTGTGACGCAATTGGCCATGCTTTGGCCGCGCGGCAATGGATCGTGAGGGAAACGCGCGATGCGAAAAGCAGAATGGGCATCCCCTAGTTTGAACTGTGTTATCCAGACGTAAATGGCCTCCTACCGCATCCTGGTTGTCACGAACCTGTGGCCGACCGAAGCTGACCCGAGCTACGGCAGCTTCGTGCAGGAGCAGATGGAGTCTTTGCGCCCCCATGGTGTTGACTTCGACGTTCTCTTCATCAACAGTCGCGAGTCCAAGGGGAATTACCTTCGGGGCATCTGGCGGGTTCACCGGCAACTGCGCGCGAAGCGATACGATCTGATCCACGCGCACTTCGGCCTTGCCGGGTGGGTGGCGCGTTTCCAGCTTCGCGTGCCGCTGGTCATTACCTTCCACGGAGACGATGTTCTGGGGCGNNCTGAGATGGGATTCGGCTGAAGTCATCCCCTGCGGGATCGATCTGGAACTCTTCCATCCGATGGACAGCGGCGAGGCCCGTCGTCGTGCCGGACTGGACCCCGGCAAGAAGTACGTCCTGTTTGCTTACAATTCCGGGGAGCAACGGAAGCGGTTTGACCTGGTTCGAGCGGCCGTCACCAAAGCGCGGGAACTGGTTCCGCAGCTCGAAATCCTCCCCGTGCGCGGAAAGCCCCATTTCGAAATGCCGCTCTATTTGAACGCAGCCGACGTCGTAGTGGTTGCCTCCATGCTGGAGGGAGGCCCGTTGGTCACCAAAGAGGCCATGGCCACAAACCTGCCCGTCATAACCGCAAATGTGGGAGACGCCGTGGACTTGATCCACGAGAGCGATGGGAATTACATCGTTCCTCGCGAGGTGGATGCCTTCGCGGAGAAAATCACGGAAATCTGCCGCCGCGGTAAACGGAGCAGTGGCCGNNCCCCCAGAAATGTTCTTCTGGTGCCGGCGATTTTCGATTACACTCAATTCTGTTGAATGCCCACACGCGAAGACCTTATCAAATCCGCCGAGCGCTTACACTCCTACCTTTATCGAACTCACTACGAAGGCGGAATACTCCACGGGCCTGACCCGGGAGTTCGGTTCAACCTGCGCGCCTGGCGGTTTCTCAAGAGTGCACTCCATTTCCTCCCGTGGGGAGACGATTACGTCTTCACGCAGACGCAGGGATACTGGGTGCTCGGGAACTGGCAGCTTTACGACGCTACCAGGGACCCCCGCTATCGGGACATTGCGATCCGGAGTTCCGAGGCCACTCTGGCCTTGGAGACCGACGAGGGCTACTGGAAATACCCGCTGCCTGAGCGCCGGCACCTGATTGCCACGCTGGAAGGAATCTGGGGAGGTAGTGCGCTGCTCGCGACATACCAGCGCGAGTCGCGCCAGGATCTTCTCGACGGCGCTGGGCGCGCCTACGATTTCATCCTGAAGCGCATTGGATTTCAGGACCACGCGACAGGCAAGGTCATCAATTACTTTGACCAGCCGCGCGGCAAGGTGACGAACAACTCCGTCATTGCGGCTTGGTATTTCCTTCGCTTGTGGAATGCGACCCGGGAGCCCCGCTATCTGGAGCATGTGGACGGATTATTGGATTTCGTTGCCTCCGTGCAGCGCCCTACGGGCGAACTTCCCTACATCATCGGGAACCAATACGAGGCGCCCCGGCAGCACTACCTGTGCTACCAATACAATGCGTTTCAGTTTCTGCACCTTGCCTGGTCTAACGCATTAAAGCGTGGCCATTGGGCAGAATCCTTGCTTCCCAGGCTCGCCCGCTTTTTGGAGACTGGCGTACAACCCACCGGGGCGTGCGCCAAGAATTGCCATCATGCCCGGGGTGGAGGACCGGAGGTGGATTACTACACGGCGGCGATGGGAGCGGCTCTACAGGAAGCGTCGCTACTCGGGCTGGGCGTTCGTCCTGAGTTGATCGTTTCCTGCTATGAGCGAGTTCTCTCCCACCAGAGAGGCGATGGCGGCTTCGATCACTCGTACCGTGATTACGGCTTCCTGGCCGATCATCGTTCCTATCCCCGCTACTTGGCGATGACTCTGTTCCATTTGCTCCACCCTGTTTGCGGGAACGGATTTGAGATAGCGGGATTGCTCGAGAAGTAAGAGGGCTCGGATTGAAAGTGGCATGGTAATTGCGCATCCGCGCCGAAGCGTCCGGCGGTGTCTTTGCGTGCCTCCAGAGCAATGACGGATAATTCCAATGTGCGGCATTTGCGGAGTTTTCAATTTCGGTAACGGCGAGCCCGTTGACCCGGTTGCACTCAAGCGCGCCACAGATGCGATGGCGCACCGGGGGCCGGACGACGAGGGCTTTCACCTGGACGGTGATCTGGGCCTCGGCAATCGGCGCCTGAGCATCATCGATTTGCCGGGCGGGCACCAACCCATCGCCAACGAGGACGAGTCCGTCTGGATTACCTTTAACGGTGAAATCTATAATTATCGTGATCTGCGGCCAGCCCTTCTCGCGCGCGGCCACCAGTTCCGGACCAACAGCGATACCGAAACCATTCTGCACCTCTATGAGGAGCACGACCTCGCTTTTCTTGACCACTTGCGCGGCATGTTTGCGCTGGCGATTTGGGACAGCGGCAAGCGCCGGCTGTTGCTGGCCCGTGACCGCCTGGGAGTTAAGCCTCTCCTCTACCGCCTGGAGGCCGGACGGCTGGCGTTCGCTTCGGAATTGCGCGCGCTGCGCGAGCTCCTCTTGCGGCCCGTCGAGATCGACCCACAATCGGTTTACGACTTCTTTGGATTTCGTTATATCCCTGCTCCCCGGACTTTCTACCGGGGTGTGGAGAAACTCCTGCCCGGCCATTTTCTGGTTGCCGACTCGCAGGGTGTACGCAGCCAGGCTTATTGGGACATCCCCAACGAAGAAGAGGACCCACTGCCTGCCAAGGACATCGCTGGGGAAGTTGTCGAACACCTGCGCGAGTCGGTCCGACTGCGCTTGATCGCCGACGTGCCCCTGGGAGTTTTCCTGAGTGGGGGAACGGACTCGAGTGCGGTCGTGGCGCTCATGGCAGAACTCGGCGCACGCCCCCTGCGCACTTTCTCCGTGGGGTTTGACGAGCCTGAATACAGCGAACTGCCCTTCGCACGCGCGGTAGCACGCCGCTACGCGACGGAGCATCAGGAACTTGTCGTCAGGCCCGAACACTTGAGTGAGGAACTACCGCGCCTGGTGGCCTTCCGGGGTGAACCGGTCGCCGAGCCGACCGACGTGGCGCTCTTCCTAATCTCGCGCTTGGCGTCCCAGAGCGTAAAAGTGGTGCTGGCGGGCGAGGGTGGCGACGAGTTGTTCGCCGGTTATCCCAAGTACGCCGCCGATCGACTGACGGGCTTGGTCTCGGCGTTGCCTCAGGTGGCTACCGCGGCCCTTATCCGCTGGTTGCCGTATCGGCAGCGCCGGGTGAAACTGGCGTTGGAAGCGCTGTCCATTCGCGACGAGGCAGAGCGGTTCGCCACCTGGTTCGCCTCCTTCTCGCGCGAGGAACGGGAAGACCTCTTCGCGCGGGATTTTCTGGCGGAGATTGACCCCGAGCATCCCGCGCGAGTCTTCGAAAGCTATCTCGACAAAGTGCGCGACCGCTCGCCCCTCAAGCGCATGCTCTACGCCGACCTCAAAATCTGGCTGCCAGACAATCTGCTTTTGCGCGGCGACCTCATGACCATGGCCGCCTCGATCGAGGAGCGCGTGCCGTTCCTCGACCACCGTTTTGTGGAGTTTGCGGCGCGCCTCCCCACGCGCCTGCTGACCCGGGGGTTTCGAAGCAAGGCATTGCTCAAGGATGCGCTGCGGCCGTATGTGCCGAAAGAGGTCCTTTACCGGCGCAAGGTTGGATTCAGTGTGCCGGTGGGCGATTGGTTCCGGAAGCCCCTAAAGTCCCTGGTTGCAGACCTGCTCCTCTCGCGCGAAGCCCGTACGCGCGGCTACTTCCACGCTGCCGGCATCGAGCGATTCGTTCGCGAACACTTCGACGGCGTTCGCGACCGGCAGAAGCAGCTTTGGGCCCTGTTGAATTTTGAATTGTGGTGTCGGCATGTCAAGTAAGCAGCCCGCCGTGTGCATCATCGTCGAAAACCTGCCTGTCCCCATCGACCGGCGGGTATGGCAGGAAGCCCGCACGTTGCGCGACGCTGGATATCGTGTCTCCATCATCTGCCCGAAAGGCCGCGGTTTCGAAAAAGACCGCGAAACGCTGGAGGGTATTGAGATCTATCGGCACCGCCTCTGGGAAGCTTCCGGGCCGCTCGGTTATTTCGTTGAGTATGCCTGGGCGCTCGCGGCCGAGTTCCTGCTGTCGCTCCGCGTTTACGCCCGAACCCGTTTCCGCGTCCTCCAGGCGTGTAACCCTCCCGACACAATTTTCCTGATCGGGCTGTTCTTCAAACTCTTCGGGGTGCACTTCATCTTCGACCACCACGACCTTAATCCCGAGCTCTACGAAGTGAAATTCCAGCGCCGCGACTGGGGATATAAGCTGGTGTGCTGGGCGGAACGATTAACGTACCGGACCGCAGACGTCGCCATTGCCACGAACGAGTCCTATCGGGATGTGGCGCTCGAGCGCGGGGGCTTCCTTCGCGAGCGCACTTTCGTAGTACGGAGTTGCCCCGACCTCGACAGAATCCGCAAGAGCGCCCCGCAACCCGAGCTCAAGGAAGGCCGGCGCTTTCTTGTCGTGTTTCTCGGGGTCATGGGTCATCAAGACGGGTTGGACTTGTTGCTCGAATCGATTGCCCTGATCACCAACCCGGGGAACCGGCAGGACACCCTCTTCGTCCTGATCGGCTCAGGGCCCGAACTTCCGCGGCTTAAGGTGCTGGCCAGCCAGAAGGGGATCGAGGCAGTGACGAGATTCACTGGGAGTCTTCCTGACGAGGAAGTCTCCGCCTACTTTTCGAGCGCCACCCTCGGAGTCGCCCCGGACCGGGCTACGCCCATGAACGACAAGTCCACTATGAATAAGATTTTGGAATACATGGCATTCGGCCTGCCCGTGGTGCTTTACGACCTTACCGAAGGTCGCCGCTCGGCAGGTGACGCAGCCCTTTACGCGCGGCTTGACGACCCGGAAGACTTCGCTCGGCAGATTTGCAGGCTTCTGGATTCAGAGAGCTTGCGCAGCGAGCTGGGCGCGCGGGGGCGAAGGCGCATTGAGGAGAGCCTCAACTGGGAGAATGAAAAGCGGGCATTGCTCGAGGCTTACCGGACGGCGATGGGTGGCTGATTGCACAAATCTTGCTGCACGCGGGCACTAGCTCGCTCCGCGGCCGAGCAACACGACGGGGATCGTCCGGAGCAGGATTTTCCAATCGAGCGCCAGCGTCCAGTGGTCGATGTATTCCAGGTCCAGCTCCATCCAGCGCCGGAA
>PMYF01000102.1 GCA_003171295.1 Acidobacteriota bacterium
CCCGCCCCAGATGCGGCCGTCGGTGCCGTAGCCGGTGCCGTCGAGGGAGATGCCGATGGTTTCGGACTCGATTGCATGTTCGGCCATGCAAGCGGCGATGTGTGCGTGATGATGCTGCACAGCGATGATGCGCAGGCCGCGTTCGCTGGCCCACTCCCTGGCACATTCGGTGGAGAGATAGCCGGGATGGAGATCGTGGACAACCGTCTCGGGCTCGATCTCAAAGGTGCGCATCAGGTGGTCGAGCGACTCTTTGAAGAAATCCAGTCCGGTCAGATTTTCCAGATCGCCCAGGTGCTGGCTCTGGTAGACAAGCCTACCCCGCGCCAGCGCAAAGACATTTTTCAAGTGCCCGCCGACGGCCAGCAATGGCGGCGCATCAAATAGCAACGCTACACCCATCGGCACAAAGCCTCTCGCCCGGCGCACCAGTTGTGGCGCACCGTCCACTACGGCAGCAACAGAATCGTCGCAGCGTTGCAAAATCTCGCGGTCGTGCATCAGAAAGGCGTCGGCAATACCGCCAAGGCGCTTCCGCGCTTCATCATTATCAATCGCAATCGGCTCTTCGCTGAGATTGGCCGATGTCATCACCAGCGCCCACACGCGCCCGTCGGCAAAGAGCAGATGTTGCAGCGGTGCATAAGGCAGAAAGACGCCCAGCCAGGGAATCCCGGGCGCAACATTGTCCGCGATGCCGCATCCCTCGCGCCGCCGCGCCAGCATAATCGGACGCGCTGGAGTCAGCAGTAATGTCTCTTCTTCTGCGCGCAGTGCGCATACCGCCCGCGCCGCATCCAGATCGCGCACCATCACCGCCATCGGCTTGCCATAGCGGCGCTTGCGCTCCCGCAGGCGCATCACCGCCTCCGGGTTGGTTGCATCCACGCTCAGATGAAAGCCTCCGATGCCCTTGATTGCCATAATCTCGCCGGCAACCAGGCGGTCGACGCAGGCGGTCGCAGCGTCATCCGCTTTGATCTCAGCCCCGTCTGCCCCCACCAGCCACACCCGCGGCCCGCACTCCCAACAGGCATTGGGCTGCGCATGAAAGCGCCGGTTGAGCGGATTGTCGTACTCCCGCTGGCAGGCCGGACACATGGGAAACATCGCCATCGAGGTCTGCGGCCGGTCGTATGGAATTCGCCGCGTGATGGTGAAACGCGGCCCGCAGTTGGTGCAGTTTAGAAACGGATAGCGGTAGCGGCGGTCGGCGGGGTCGAGCAGCTCCCGCAGGCAATCCGGGCAAGTCGCCGCATCGGCGGGTATCCCGGTGCTCACCCGGCCCAATACCTCGCTGGCCACAATCCGAAAACCGGTATCCCGCGCCAGGGGCAGTTCGCGCACCGTGACGGAGTCAATGCGAGCCAGAGGCGGCGCCTCAGAACGCAGCCGGGTTCGAAACACCTCCACGTGCTCCTCCGGTCCCTCAATCTCGATGGTCACCCCGTCGGTATCGTTGCCGACAAACCCCGCCAGACCCTCCGCCATAGCCAGCCGGTAAACAAACGGCCGAAACCCAACTCCCTGCACCACGCCGCACACCACGAGCGCTGCGCGCCGTTGCAGCGGAGCTTCGCGCGGTCCTTGTTTTGGTTGGGTTTTGTCCGTCAAGAGAAAGCCTCACACGGAGATCAGCATAGCGCATCGGCGCTTGCTCGCATCAGCGCCGTGAAGACAGACTTCAGACCCTGTCTCATACAGCACAGGATTCAGGCAGAAAAGGCATAATCTGGAATACGGGAGTTCCAACATGACAGGTAGCAGACGACTTGGAGCGGCACGAGCGATTGTGGCTGCCTTTTCCCTGGCCGTGCTCGGAGCCAGTGCAGTTCCAGCCCAGCAACCAGACTCCTCCGCGGTGATCCGAAGCGTTGACGCAGCAGTCAAAGCCAGGATCGACGGTATCGCAGGGTACACCGTTACCGAGTACTATGCCGTCTACAGAAACAATGACGAGACGCATCCAGCAGCTGAAATGACGGTCAAAACAGACTACCGCGAGGAGACCGGCAAAAGTTACACCATCCTCTCCCAGAGCGGTTCGGCGATCATAAGGAGCCTGGTATTGGGCGCGATCCTGGACACTGAAAAACGCATCAACCTGCCCGGCAATCGGGAGGGGTCGTGGCTTACCTCCGCAAACTATGAGATGAAGCTGAAGACGGGCACAATCGAACGGCTGGATGGAAGGGATTGCGTTGCCTTGGCCATCACTCCAAGGCGCAAGGCTCCCAACATGATAGAAGGAACCTTGTGGGTGGACGCAAAGGACGGTTCTATCGTCCGCATTGAGGGAACCGCATCCCAAAGTCCCTCCGTGTTTACCGGGCCAGCCCATGTGATGCGGCGGTACGCCAGCGTGAACGGCTTTGGCATGGCCACCCATGCCAGAGCCGTCTCCAACAGCTTTCTGTTTGGCCCGACCGTCGTCACCATCGACTATCGGGACTATCAGATTCAGCTTCGGCCGGCAAAGTGAGGGAAACCGGCTGCACACCGGCACTAATTCAGCCGGTTCTCCGATATACTGAGCTCTGTGACTCCAATATTCGGCGACTGGAAACTCGATGCCGCGCTTGGCTCCTGCCTGCTGCTGGGGCTGCGCCACGGCTTCGACTACGACCACCTGGCCGCCATCTCCGACATTACTGCCGTGCAGCGCAACTGGCGCAGCGGACTGCGGCTGGGGATGACCTACGCCCTCGGCCACGCCTTCACGGTGGCCGCGCTGGGCATTGCTGTTCTGGAGCTGCACATGGGCCTTCCCGAGGGGCTGGATCACTGGACGGAGCGTCTGATCGGGCTGACCCTGATCGTGCTGGGCATCGGGGTGGTGGCAGGGATTTTGCGCAAGGACGCGCACGGCCATTCGCACAGCCGCATCGAGAGCCGCCTGGCCATCGCTATCAACGGGGTGCTGTGGCTGGCCTGGCAGGTTCGCCGCTGTTGGAACCCTCTGGCCCCGCAACCCCAGCGTTTTCAGTGGATGTACAACGGGAAGTCGGTCTTCGTCATCGGCATCTTGCACGGTGTCGGGGCCGAGACGCCCAGCCAGTTGGCGCTGTTTTTTCTCACCGCCAACCTGGGCGGAACCTCCCGCGGCGTGATGGGCCTGGCGGCCTTCGCTATCGGCCTGGTGGCCATGAATGCGCTGATGACGGCGACGATGGGTGGTGCTTTCAACGCCAGCGGCCACCACCATCCCCGCCTCTACCACACCATCGCCTGGACCGGCGCCGCCTACAGTTGCATCATCGGCCTCATCTTCCTCTTTGGGATTTCAGGCCACCTGCCGCCGCTGGGATAATCAGCAGATTTTCCTTCCCAATGTGGGCGTTTTCCGCCCTTGCCACGGTGTGGAATCGATGACCACTCCACGTGACCGTGGTCACGGCCAGGAACAGGCCCGGACTTGTATAAAAAAGCCAGACATGGAGCCGGGCGGGGCGGCGCAATCGCTTTGCGCTGAGTTCCGTGTACGGGAGGGTTTGTGCCTGCATTCACACCTCCGCCGCTGCCCAGCGACGACAACCGATGGAAGATCGTGAACGGCACCATNNAATGGGTTTGCCCGTCACGCGCTCATTGAAACGCTCCACACCGTGCAGTCTGCGTTCGGCTACCTGGACGACGACTCGATTCGTTTTGTGGCCCGCTCCCTGCGCGTGCCGCTGAGCCAGGCCTATGGAGTGGTGACCTTTTACCACTACTTTAGCCTCAAGCCGCCGGGCAAGCA
>PMYF01000861.1 GCA_003171295.1 Acidobacteriota bacterium
TATCTCCGACAGGCTCCTAGTGGGCTGGTCTTCGGACTGCACCCGGTGCACGTTGAGGCGGTTGCCTATGTCTCCGGGGTAGGCGAACCACTCGCGGCCCTGTTCCTCGTCGCAGCCTTTTTGGCGTGGTTGCGCAGTCGCGAACCCGGACCGAAACTGTGGTGGCTCGCCGCAGCGCTGGCCCTCTATGCCGCCGCTTTGTTCTCAAAAGAGAGCAGCCTGATGCTGCCAGTCCTCATCGCGGTTTTCGCTGGGATCAACCGGCCGGGGGACAGCAGGAAAGTCTCGCNNCGCCGCTTACATGCCGTTGCGGATTTGGGCGCTGAAGGGGTTTGCCCACACCGTCACGCCGCTGGCGCTCTCGGCTGAACTGCTCACGATTCCTTCCGTCCTGCTCTTCTACCTGCGCCTGCTGGTTTGGCCTTTCGGCTTGAGCTGCTATTACGACAAGCCTTATGTCTCGGCGCCGGCCTTCCGGAGCTTCGTGCTGCCGCTGATCATGATCCTTCTGGCGCTCGCCGCGTTCGTCCTCTGGTATCGCTGGACGCGCCGGCAGTCGCGGGAGGAGTCGCGCGCCGTGGCATTCGCAGGCTTTTGGATGGCGCTCGCGATCGCTCCNNCTTCCGTCCGTGGGTTTTGTGATCCTGGTGGCCCTGGTGCTGTGGCAGGTCAAGCGCCGCCTTGCCCCCAACTTGAGGCGCGCCACCTGGGTAAACGCGTTCGGGGTAGGGCTGGCTGCCCTGCTCGCCTTTGCGACCGCTCGCCAGAGCCTTTACTGGTCGGATGAACTCTCCTTGAACTTCCACGCGCATGAAATTGCTCCTCAGAATGTTTCCGCCACCACCAGCCTGGCTGCCGCGGCGGCGGCGCGCGGAATGGTTCCAGCCGCCGTGTCGCTTTACCAGCAAGCGCTCGCGAGCCATCCGGACTTCTGGCGAGCCAACGTCAACCTGGCCTATCTCTACTACCAGCAGGGCAACTTTAGGGAGGCCGCGCGCTACCTGGAGCGAAGCTCGGCTGCGGATGCGACCGACGGCGACCAATTCCTGTATCTGGGTTTGGCGCGGATGCAATTGAACCAACTGCCCGAGGCGGAGGCCGCGATTCGAACGGCTCTGCTCGTCCGCCCGAACGGACACGGCTATCATCTAGGCCTCGGGCTTGTCCTGAAACAAGCAGGGAAGTTCATCGAGGCAAAGCAGGAGTTTGAAGCAGCGCTCGCCCGAGACCCCCAGGACGCCCAAGCCCGGGCGCTGCTTGCCGAGGTCGATGGGCAGTTGAAAAGCCAAGCCGCGAAGCGCACCGCAAACCCGCCTTTACCCCGACCTAGATGACCGCACGGCTGGCCTCGACAAAGGGAGTATCAGCCCGATGTGTGTTTTCCACATCCTGCTGGACCCCAAATTTGAATTAAAGTATTGCATTAGAGTATCAGCGCAATCGATTGTAATAAAGCGAGTAGCGCTGACCTGATTTATAGGTCCGCAGCTCTGACCAGGAAGAATCTTAACACGGGTAGCCACGACGAGCGTTCTTCTCGTCGTGGGTTCTTATCTGCTCAATCATCCTCGGTACGAGTCCTGCAACAGCGCATCATCAATCTGAATCGGGCACGCTGCCCGCATAGATTGCTCCAGACTGAAATTCTGGCAACTCGACCACCGCCACTCCTGCGGCCTGTCAACCAGGGCTTTACGCACTGGATTGAGATGCATACACCTCAACCAATTGTTGAACTCCCGGACGTGGCGCACAAAGCAACGTAGCGCAGGCCTCCGCCTCTGAGGCCTGCGGCCTTTCCTGAAGAAGAACCGCGGACCCCGAGAACGGGGGGCCGCGCTACCGGCTTGCTCGAAGCTTTTGAGGATCGAAGTATACTCGGCAGCGTTGAACGGTGGGAGCGACCGGCGAAGATTCATCGTGACGAAGACGATGCGATGCGCCACGCGCAATCGATGAACTCGTGATATGCGGGAAATACAAAAAGCCCACGACCAACTCTTCGGAGTGTGGGTGGCAAGCGTAGCGGCGAAGCAAGCGCGCCTTCTGTAGCGCCGCTCTGCGAGCGGCGATGTCGCGGCTCGTAGAGCCGCGCTACAGGATCTTGCCGGTCATCGACCGGGGCTACAATCTCGCATGGAGCCCCGAAGGAGCGGGCCTAACTCAGCGGTGCGCTATATCTGCTTCAGGTCTTGACGCGCAGGAAGAGGTAGGTTCCCGCGAAGCCGAAGAGGACATCCGGCGACCAGGCGGCCATGGCGGGGGGAAGTTGGCTCAGGTTGCCCATCGCTTCGAAGAGGCTGGAAGTAGACCAATAGACGATGGCGACGCCGATGCTCAGCGCGATGCCCGTGAGGGCGCCCTTGCCGCCCATGGTGAACGAGAAGGGAATTCCGATCAGGGTAATGACGAAGGCGATAAGCGGAAAGGAGAACTTGCGGTAGAACTGCACGGAGAGGCGGACGACGTCGAAGCCGCTTTGCCGGAGCTCGCCGATGTAGCTGCGCAGTTCGAGCGCGCTCATCTGCTCAGAGGGTTTGACTTCCTTCTTGAAGTAGCCCGGCTCTTCGGTCAGTTCGCGGAAAGTGGCGACGGAGAACGGCATGTAGTCGGTAACGCGATCGCCACTAAGGTCCCGCGACCAGCCGTTTTCCAGAATCCATCCGTGGATCGGCGCTTCCCAAAAGGCCCGCGCCGCATGAATACGGCGCGTCATGCGGAAGGTGGCGGGGTCGAATTCGAAGACCGTGAGGTTGGCAAAAACATTCTGGTCGGGGTCAAAAAACTTGTAGTTATAGATCCGGCTGGATTCTCCAAAAATCCACTGCCGGTCAGGTCGGTAGAAGGTCTGCGCGGGCTTGCCCTTGATTTGGTTGCGCAGGGCGTTCTGACGCTGGTTGGTTTCCGGCAGCACGCGGTCTTCAAACACAAACATCCCCACGCTCAGGAGAGCAGCGACCACCAGCACCGGAACCGAGATCCGGTAGAGGCTGACGCCCGCCGATTTGATGGCCGTAACCTGGTTGGATTTGGTGAGCAACCCGAAGTTCACCAGGGTTGCTACCAGGATGCTCAGCGGAAGCATGAGGTAGACGACCTGCGGCAGGAGGAAGCGGTAATAGTCGACGATGACGCGGGCGGGAGCCTGGTTGCGTACGATGTCGCC
>PMYF01000258.1 GCA_003171295.1 Acidobacteriota bacterium
TTTGGACAGATTAAAGAGGCGCGAGGGTTTCGGAGATTCCTGCTGCGAGGACTGGTGAAAGTGCAGGGGGAATGGCAGATGATCTGCGCCACGCACAATCTGCTGAAACTCTTCCGCTGCGGATGGAGTCCCCAGAGTGTCTGAAAGAGCTGACCCAACCTACAAAGCTCCTCTTCCGAGCAGCCTGGCCAGTGTCAAAGGTCCAACATCCGACTCTCGGAGACCGAGAGTCGGCAAAAGGTAAGATTTAGAAGCCTTATCTCCGACAGGCTCCTAGACTGATCCGATCAGGACAGGAGGCTTTAGCATATGGACAATTTGATTTTCGCCCCTCTGTTTGAGGAGAGAAAGGTGAAGTGAGTAACCCGTGGCCCTTTTCGTGCGCTGATAATACCCAAGTTGATCCTAATCATGCGCCTGATCGCGCTACCCGTTATGACTGCCTTCACCTGGGTGTACCCCGAGCACCCGGACATCTCGGGGGAAGCCGGCATCAATGAAGAGGCAATGTAACAGGTCCGGGGAGTATCTGGTAGTCATCGTACGTCAACTTGCCATCGCGGTAGACTCTGATTCGAACTCTGTCACCAGGCTTTCCATTAACCGCAAGCTTGAATCTTCCCAGTTCGTCTGGCGACGTATCTCCATCCTGGCCGTCTACTGTGACTCTTACTTTCTTCTCCGCGCCGGGCGGGGGCAGAACCGATCCCGTTAGACTCGTTACCGGATGTTCCCTCTCAAGGGTAAGATTGAGAGTGTCGCCTTCAACCGCAGGTGTAAGCCACTGCTGCTCATACCCATCAATCTGTGGTAAGACCCTGATTGGTTTTCCCTTGTATTGCGCCGATATACCTTTGAAGTTGGCCTCGCCATCCGGTCCAATGTTCGCGTGAGGAAGACCCGGCAGTTCCAGAGTAACCTGCCCTTTTGTGATCAAAGGGGTGTCATTACTGTGAGCACGCACCGCTAAATCAAAGGTTGGCGGTGGCGGTGGGACCAGCTTGAAGCCACCGATCAGAACAAGGCAAAACAGGACAACCGGGCCGCCGAGTTCAAGGACCGTGCCCAAATGTTTATATGTCAACCGGGCATAGGCCCGCATCGCGCCGAACAGAAAAGCCGCGCACGACAAGGCCCACGGAATCAGGAGCAGGTAGAAAATCTGCCCCTGGGTTCCGCTCTCCACCAGTTTGGGGACTCTGTAAATGTAAAAGACCGTGAAACCGCCGGCCAGAATCAGCCCGATTGAGGCGATGAGGGCATAAGCCATTGCGGAGAGGGGTTGGGCAAGGTCGGCTTCGTCCCCAGTAGTTTCCTTTTTCCTGGCCACCATGCGTCGCTTCTCGTTCATTGCTTCTTTCCGGCGCGGATTTTCGCTGCCTGCGTTTCGTAAGTTTGGGCTTCGTTGTCTCGCCCCATCTTTTGGAGTGTATTGGCCAGACTGGCAGCCACTTTGGCCACGCTTTCGGCGTCGACACCCGACACTGTCACCTCGATCTTCAAGGCACGCTTCAGGAGAGGTTCGGCCTCCTCATATTTGCCCTGAGACGTGAGGTTAGAGCCTAAGTTCTCGAGGTCATGCGCCACATTCAGGCTCTCGGGTCCGGATATCTTTTCATCGATCGCGAGGGCGCGCCTGCATAGCGGCTCGGCTTCCGAGTACTTTCCCTGGGCGCGGTAGAGCGAGCCCAAGTCGGACAGAGCTTTTGCAACATTTACGTCGTCCGGTCCCCACAACTTTTCGTCGATCGCCAGAGCGCGCTTGATTAGTGGTTCTGCTTCAGCGTACTTCTCCTGAGCGCGGTAGAGCGCGGCCAGGTTTGCGAGTGCTTCGGCAACGCCCCTGTCGTCAGGTCCCCACGCCTTTTCCTTAATCGCCAGGGCGCGCTTGTACAACGGCTCTGCCTCACCATACTGGCCTTCATTGCGGTAGAGTTCCCCAAGGTCGCCGAGGACCACCCCCAGTCTCCAATCATCCGGCCCCCCCAGCTTCTCGGTCATTGCCTCTGCGCGGTTCAAGCACGGCTTCGCCTCGTCGTACTTACCCTGAGCCTGGAGTGCATAACCCAGGCGGTCAAGGTCACGAGCCGTATCTAGGTTCTCCGGTCCGGCAGCTTTCTCGTCGATTGCCAGGGCTCGCCTGTACAGCGGCGCTGCTTCCGCATAGCGGCTCTGTTTCAGGTAGAGCGCCCCAAGATCGGAGAGAGGGTTTGCAAGTCTTGGGTCCTCCGGCCCGGTCAGCTTTTCAATGATGGCCAATGAACGTTTCAACGGCGGCTCGGCCAGGGCGAATTTGTGCTCATCAACCAATAAGTCCCCGAGGTTGTCAAGGGCCGCAGCAGTATCCAGGCTCTCCGAACCGGTTACTCCCTCTTCGATCGCCAGGGCATGCCTGTAAAGAGGTTCTGCTTCTGTGAAGCGGCTCTGCTCCTGGTAGAGCGACCCCAGAGCGGAGAGGGCGTCGGCGTGATCCTGATCCTCCGTGCCGCCCAGTTTTTCAATGATGGCCAATGAACGTTTCAACGGCGGCTCAGCCTCGGTGTATTTGTGCTCATCAAGCAATAACTCCCCGAGGCTGTCAAGGGCCGCAGCCGTTTCCAGGCTCTCCGAACCAGCTACTCTCTCTTCGATCGCCAGGGCACGCCTGTAAAGTGGTTCTGCCTCCGTGAAGCGGCTCTGTTCCTGGTAGAGCAAACCTAGAGCGGAGAGGCCGTCCGCGAGATCCTGGTCTCGCGGCCGTCCCAGCTCTTCCATGATGGCCAATGAACGCTTCAATGGCTGCTCTGCCTCGGCGTATTTGTGCTCACTCCGCAGTACCGATCCTACATAGTAAAGGTCGCGAGCCGTGGTCCAGTTCTCGCGATCGGATACTTTCTCATCGATGGCCAGGGCGCGCCTGAACAGCGGCTCTGCCTCTGAGAAACGCCTCTGTTTGCGGTAAAGCATGCCGAGATCGTCGAGGGCCTCTGCCAGATCTGGGTCCTCCGGCCCGCCCAGCTTTTCCATGATGGCCAACGAATGCTTCAACGGCGGCTCAGCCTCGGTGTATCTGTGCTGATCAAGCAATACCAATCCCAGGCCGTCAAGGTCGTAAGCCGTCTTCCGGGTGTCCGGCCCAGCTGCCTTCTCATCAATCGCCAGGGCACGACTGTACAGACGGTCCGCATCTTTGTAACGGCTCTGGTGGCGATAGACCTCCCCGAGATCAAGAAGAATATCCGCCAGGAGGCCACTCTGAGATCCGGTTGACTTCTCGGTCATCGCAATCGACCGCTTCAAGAGCGGCTCCGCTTCCGCATACTTCCCCCCGGCCATTAGGGAATGGGCCAGGGTGCCGAGGTCGCTGGCCACGTTCGGGTTCTCCGGACCCAATATCTCTTCGTCAATCGCCAGAGACCGTTTGTATACCTCTTCCGCCTCGGCATATCGGCCCTGGCGCCGATAAAGGATCCCCAGGGAACAGAGGGCACGCACCATCTCGCGGGTCGTCGGCCCCGCTGACTTCTCCGCGATGGCGATCGAGCGCTGCAAGAGCGGTTCCGCCTCGGCGTATTTGCCCTGTGTGGCTAACGTACAGCCAAGCAAATCAAGTTCACGAGCCGTGGTCAAGCTTTCCGGACCCAAGGCTCTTTCATCGATCGCCAAAGCGCGCTTCAACAGCGCCTCCGCCTCCGTATAACGGCCCTGGGAGTAATCGGTCGTTGCCAAGAACTCCAGATGTGGGACAGCTTCAGGGTGATCTGGCCCAAGAGATTGTTCGCTTATGCTCAAGGCGCGTTTGCAAAGGGCCTCCGCTTCCGCGTAACGACTCTGAAAACAATATAGGCCGCACAACGCGCCCAGGTCTCTGGCCACTAGCGGGTTTTCTGGACCCAACGCCTTCTCGTCAATGTTCAAGGCGTGCTGGAACAGGGGTTCGGATTCCGCATACCGACCCCCTAGAGTGTAGATCCAGCCTCGCAAATTCAGAGCTGTGGCTGTGCTCGGGTGAGACTCTCCCAGGGTTTTCTGAGTCGCCGCCAGGGCTCGTGCGTTCATTGCCTCGGCATCTGCATAACGGCCACGGGCCATATAAATCGCTGACAAATCGTTCTCATTCTTGGTCACAAGTGGATGCCCAGATCCCAGCGCCTTGGTGTTGATCGCAATAGAACGAATCAACAGCTCCTCGGCGTCGTCATACTTACCCTGAGCGGCCAGTATGGATCCCATTGACGCCAGCAGAATCGGGTCATCCGGATGAATATCAAGGACTTTCTGCAGGTAGTCCTTCGCCGCGGCAAGGTGCCCTTGCATATATTCGGCCTGGGAAAGTGGCACGTATCGCTGGAGGAAGACGCCCGGCGGAGACGGGATACTGGCAGCAATATACTTGCTGGCCTCAACATAATGTTCCCTGTAGAGCGCCGCCAACCCCTTGTCAAACGGGTCCTGGGTAGTCCTGGTCCACCGGTTGATGGCCGCCGAGAGTTCCCCAGGCGATACCCCGAGCTCCTTGGCTTGCTGGAGCGTGATTTCATCCACAGGAGCGAATTCGTTAGTGTTGCGATCGTCATGTCCCCGGGCCGCTAAACCCGAAACATAGGCAGGGTGGTAGGCGATGGCTAATATGCGGGGTCGGCGCGGCTCGACCTCCTGAGGAATATCATTAGCGTCAGCAATTGCAGATTCAGGGTGTAAGTCTGGCTGCGCGGGCTTGATTGTCAACGAAGAACGCGGACCCCCCTTCGGCAGGCCGGAATTCCGAGGTTTAATCCGAGAGGCCCTCTCGATCATGACGCAGCGCAAGGACTCGTCGGAATTCAGCGCATCTTGGGGACGGAGCACCTTGATGGCGATGCTTTCCGCCTCTGGAGCGGGAAGGTAGGTTCGGCCGCGTTCGGCGACGCATGGGTCGATAACGATCCAGCCGTCCACATGGAACTTGGCAGGAAAGCCAACCTTCAGCGGGGGTTGAAGTGGAAAAGCGAACTCACCCGAGTCGGAGGTTAATTGGCTGCCGGCAGCCTCAATCCGCACCTCGGTACGAGCCGCCGGCACATCGTTGTCTGGTCTGCGGACGCTGCCCGTGATGGAGGGCATTGACTGGCCGGGAGAGTCGCCGCTGAGCTCCTCGGAGTAGCCGAACGATACCAGCGCCAGAATAACGGCAGCGCCGCGTATCCATAGTTGCGCGCTGAAGTAGTTTCCAGACTTCTTTTGAAGCGAAACCATGCTCGCCCGCCAAAGCGACCCAGTAGCCCGTACAAGAAGTTATGTCGGCCTCTCCCAAAAAATCCGAAGGCCTCGCCGAATTCCCAAAGCGTTAGATTGTAGCCGTAACCTTCCAGCACACCCTTTGGTACTAGAACGTGCCCCGCGGACTGAGGCAGAAGATATCCACACGCAAGTGCTGGTGAGGTCTCGGCGGTAGCCGCTGGCTGGGCGCCTTACCGTTCCACGATACCAGCCGACCTCCACTCACAAAGGGATCTTCACCATCGCCGCATGGCAAGAGTTAAGGGGCCACATCGTTTCCCCCCTCTGCCAGTCATGTTCATTTGTCCTAGGAAACAAGCTAACCCCAGTATAGCTCAAGTCTGATTAAGAACAGACAAATTGTCAAGACGAATTCTCTCCTTTGTCCGGTCGGGTACAGCCAGATCATCCCGACAACGGCGGCACTGTGGAACTGCAGATGATTCGCCTCGGCACTGATTGCGATGGCGCGGCCTCGCACCGAGTCTCGGGAGAGCCGCGTGCTCAATCCTCTAGTTGAGCTTCGCATGGCTGTCGGGAGGAATTTCGAAGGACTTCGGCCGGAAGAGCACGAAGTCAAAGGGTTGGGAGCGCATGTGGGTGATTTCACCTCAATTGCTTGACTGATCCCGTGAGAAGCCGGCCGAGGAATCAAATTCGAGAAGTCGGCTAGTTTACCATCGTGTCCACAGTGGCAATTCGAAGTTGTGGGCACCTGGCGGACTCGGAAATTATATTAAGTATGGACTCTTCAGGATTTGGAACGATAAACGCCCTTTGCGAACACCAAATGGGTGCGTGCTGCATAACTGTTGGGAAATCCCCTTCTCACCACCAAACGCCCCCGAAAAGTCGCCTTCCCGTCGACTGGTCTACCGCTGGGGTT
>PMYF01000164.1 GCA_003171295.1 Acidobacteriota bacterium
CCGGTAAGCTATTCCTTCGACAACGCAAGCCGTCTGACATCCATCGTCCAGGGAGCCTCCGGCGTCTCCTTTGCCTACGACAGTGACGGCAGGCGTACTTCGCTCACCCTGCCGAATGGCGTGGTTGCAAACTACAGCTACGACGCTGCCTCGCAGCTCACGGGAATTGTGTATGCCGGCGGCGCGCTGGGCGGTGCCAATCTGGAGTACAGCTACGATCTGGCTGGGCGGCGCGTGAGCGTGAGCGGCAGCCTGGCCAGCACGCAATTGCCCGCGCCCGTCTCCTCGGCGGTCTATAATGCGAACAACCAGTTGACCCAGTGGGGTTCGACCGCGATGACCTACGACGCCGATGGAAACACGCTCAGCGATGGCACGAACACCTATGTCTGGGATGCGCGGAACCGGCTGGTCTCGGCCGACAACAATGGCGCGGTCTTCAGTTATGATCCGCTGGGACGGCGCGTCGCCAAGACAATTCTCAGTACGAGCACCAACTTCCTCTACGACGGCGCAAATCCCGTGCAGGAGCTGAATGGCGCAACTCCGACGGCCAACCTGCTGACCGGCGGCATCGACGAGCGTTTCACGCGTACGGATGCCAGCGGCACTTACGACTACCTGACCGATGCGCTGGGCAGCACCGTGGCGCTGACGGACTCGACGGGGGCATCGCAAGTGCAATACAGTTACGCTCCTTACGGCGCCATGAGCATCACCGGAACGACGACAAACAGCTATGCCTACACCGGCCGCGAGTTCGACGGCTTGGGCATCAACTACTACCGGGCCAGATACTACAACCCGGCGACGGGAAGGTTCCTCTCCGAAGACCCGCTGGGGTTCGAGGGTGGAATCAATAAGTATGCCTATGCCGGGAATAACCCGATCAACTTTAGAGATCCGTCCGGGCTCGATAAGAAGTCTACGGGGTTTTGCAGTTTAGTTCCATCCGGCAGGACTACTGGCATATCGTTTGGAGTGGGGGGTATCGGAAGCGTTGGAGGCGGGCTAGAACTCGTAGAGAATTATGACACTGGCCAAGTCAGCGGATTCGCCTACGGAGGGATGCAACTCGGATGGAATGGCGGGGCCTCTGGCTCCGTATATACAGGCGGTGTTCAGGGACTGAACGGGTCCAATTCAAATTACTCTGGAGGCTTCACTGGCTTTAACGGAGGAGCCGGTGGAGTAGGTGTGTGGGGTGCATCTTCAAGCGGTGGGCTAACAGGCGGAGTGAATGGCTTAGTACCTAATGGGAACGTAAATGCTAGCGGCGTCAGTCTTGGAAAAGGGCTTCTCACTGGACCTTCTGGGGGATTCACTGCAACAAATTATTCTAACCCTGTTCAGCTTGGAAAATATTGGTACTTAATCGATCCAGTTGATCAACTCATGTTTCTTGCGAGGCATATATGCAAATAACATCGCACTTAATTTATGCAGCGGTGGCTTTTTGTCTGTTCCTGAGCTGTGCCATCTTCTCGAATATTCTGGGGGTTATGATCATCGCGGAAATCAATCGCAAGCGGCCGGAGACGAACCAAGTATCCTACTTCGGCTCTACTCTTCCGAAGACGATCTCGATTTTTAAAGAATACAGGGCGAGCTTTCCAGGCGGGCGGCTTCACATCTATTTCGTGGGTTGTTGCACTGCAGCATTGGTGTTCTTGTTCGCCATCGCAGTGTTGATCGGATTTAGATAAAGCCCTTAGAAAGCGTGTCACTGCGTAGCCCGCAATCCTCGCTCTGTTCAACATCCCGGCGGGTGGCCCAGATCTGACCACCCCAAAATGAATGGGTGCCCCAGGTTCCGCTTTTGGGATCTGGGATTTAACGATCCTCGGCGGTCTATAATGCGAACAACCAGTTGACCCAGTGGGGTTCGACCGCGATGACCTATGATGCCAACGGCAGCACGCTCAGCGACGGCACGAACACCTATGTCTGGGATGCGCGCAACCGGCTGGTCTCGGCGGACAACAACGGCGCCACATTCGCCTACGATCCTCTGGGGCGGCGCGTTGCCAAGACGATTCTGAGCACGAACACCAACTTCCTCTACGATGGCGCAAACCCCGTGCAGGAGCTGAACGGCGCAACTCCCACGGCCAACCTGCTGACCGGCAGCATCGACGAGCGTTTCACGCGTNNAGAGCCCAACGCGACTCGCTCGACGTGGTGCTGGTTTCGCCGCGCAATCCTCTCAATATAGGAGCGGCGGCGCGAGCGATGGCCAACTTTGGCTTTTCGCGCCTCTCCGTGGTTGCCCCCTTTGCTCCGACCTGGCGCGAGGCGCGGTCGGCGGTGGGCGCTCCAGAGCTGCTGGTAAACGCGGTAGAATCAGCGACTCTGGCCGAAGCGGTGGCGGACGCAACATTGGTCGCCGGCACCGGAACGCTCACCTGGCGCAAACCCGAGCAGAGAGTCGTCCCGCTGCCTGAGTTGGCTCCGCTGATAGCGCGGGAGCTTGGCCGCGGCGGACGCGTGGCCCTGGTCTTCGGTCCGGAAAAGCATGGACTCACACGCGAAGATCTGTCCTTTTGTCATTTGCTGGTTGAAATCCCCACCGACCTGCGCCAGCCTTCAATGAACCTGGGCCAGGCGGTGGCTGTGTGCTTGTACGAGCTGGCCGCGCGGTGCATGGTGGCGGATTCGGCTGGAGAGCTGGCAGATGCGGGCCCGGAGTCGAGCAAATTTCCCGCAGGGGCTAAAGCCCNNCGGCTGGATCTGCTGGCCGGGGTGGTCGAAGAGACCATGCAGGCGGCCGGCTACTCGCCGCGCGCGATGCAGCCGGCCAACCGCCGCGACCTGCGCCTGCTCCTGCGGCGGCTCACACTCTCAGCGCGCGACACACGCCGCATTCTCGGCCTCTTCCGCCGCATTCTGTGGCGGCTGAAGCGCGCCGCGGCCGACACTCCGGTCTCACGGCGGTAGGGAGCCGAGCGGGTCATCTACGCAGCGATGACGGCTGTCTCACGCTTGTCTTACTGCCGTAAGACAGAGGTAAGACAGAGGAAGCAGCGTAAGACAAAGCGTTCCCTTCCAGCTTCCTGCCCGCCGCCCAAAATCAGGATTCCTACTGGCGAATGATCTCTTCGAGTTTGGGTTTGTGCTTGGCAGCGCGGCCGGTGCGCGGCTCGGTATCAATTACCCGCGCGGGCCTGGGCTGGCGAACTCGCTCCCGGGCGTTGGCCTTCACCGCTTTTGTGGCCGAAAATTTTCCTGGCTTGCGTTTCGTCATGGCAAAGACGAGTATGGAATAGAATCGTGGCGTTTGGCCAGTTCCCGTACCGTTTTCTG
>PMYF01000780.1:0-569 GCA_003171295.1 Acidobacteriota bacterium
GTCGGTTCCTTTATGACCGCGACATCTTCGTGACCATGGCTTACCTTGCGGTTATCCTGGCGATTCCGTAATGGGCTTTCGGCTGGGGTCGTGAAGGCCATCAAATCATAGTTGCAGAGCGAGGATCTCCAATTGCAAAGCCGCCCGAGTCTGGAAGGAGGAACAGAGGGCAGTAAAAACGGAAACAAACAGACTGAATATAGGAATGAGAGCTTACCAGCGGAACTGGGCCAACATCGATTGAATCCTGACAAAGTTTTTGCTAACCACAGCCCCTGGCATTGTCGCACAGCTTCTTCCGCTGGGGCGGGACACTTGCTTTATTACAGGGATTCCCGGAGGTTGGGACGAAGCGTGAGTGAGCCGTCGCTATTCAACTTCTGATGACAGGCCCACCTCACCTGGTGACGGATGCCTTTCACTTCGATCTCGGCACGCAGTTGCAGCCCTTTCCAATCTGTGCCTCTCGGCAGCACAAACTGTGCCTGCCGGATTTTCCCGGGTAGTGGATACCCAGGATCGAGGCTCCCCCCCACATTCACCTTCCCGTCATCACTCGTCACCTGGAC
>PMYF01000780.1:665-2619 GCA_003171295.1 Acidobacteriota bacterium
GACCAGTAATGGGCGCCTACGTCGGTGACATGGGCAATCACGTTATCCGTGTAACTCACCCCCTCCTCGAGCCGAAGCGATTTCGGTGTCCCGTCCGACATGCCCTCCTCGACAATAGCGCCAACCCAGGGAGGACGATTACTGAGAGTCTCGATCTGCTCGTTTTCAATAAAGATGGTGTCGGTCCTAAGCCAATTCCAGCTTCGCACGGTACGGTCAACAAGTTCGCTGTTGCCCACGCGGCTGAAATCCGGTTGCGTGTTGGTCGCCAACGGCGTCTTGGTCCAATGCTGTAACTGCACTTCGAGCATCTGAATCCACGTGCGCTCCGCCGTCTGGTAATCAGGGAACGGGTTGTTTTGGAACGGCCAGGTGTGGCCCTCGCCCCAGAAGCCGTACATGAAGGTATCCATGTACTCGACCAACGGATTTCCATTCAATTCCGCCGCGAGCAATGCGTTGAGCTCTCGGTAAGCTTCCTGGAAATAGGGATGATCGTAACGAGGCTCATAGTAGGCTGCTTTTCTGCGTGGTCCTGCGAGTTCCGTTTTCCATTCCCCCAGCAGTTTCACCATCGGAACTTTTTCGAGAACAAAGTCCGGCAACGCTTCCTTCGAATAATCCGGAGCCCGCATCTGAATTCGGAACCCGACGCGCTTCTTATATTGCCTGGCCAAGTCGAAGGTGAGCTTCCAATAGTCCGGGAAATCCAGCCGGCCACGACGCTGTTGCACCTCGCGCCAAGTCGGGCGGAGATAGACCTTCTCTCCCAGGGGAAGCCGTACCAGGTCTTCGATCGCCTGCGGAATATTGTCGGACTTGATCTCTGCCGTACCCATGTCGGCGGTGATGTACGTTACGAGCCCTTTACCGAAGTTGGGCACAACCTCGGGGGAAGGGGTTGTTGCCATCACCACGTCGCCACCCGGGAATACAGCCTCAGGTGGGTATTGCGGAAAGGGCCCCTGATTCAGACGATCGGTGATAGTGGGGCCGTACCCAAAATCATATCTGTCCCAATTGTGGGTGGGAACATAAGCGCTTCCCACCCCGGCGCGCAGGCGAGCCGTCGCCGCCGCCAATCCCCCTGCTTTAAAGAAGCTTCGTCGGTTCATCCGATGCCCTCCTTTTCCCTTTGATCTGCAATCGGGGCTAAGCGAGATCCTAGCGCTTATTAAGATCCGGTAGCGGGCCAGTTTGAGCAACCTTCGACGTGTGGCATTTTCAGAATGTGTTGCACTGCCAGCCGCATCAATTGGCCGCTGGCGTATTGCGGGTGGCGGAGGCCGAATGCCATGACGATGTAATCATCACAGGCACAGGTACCCCACGAGAACTTCGAAAGTTCGTGCCGAGCGGGATGCGTACTTCACCCGCTTTCCTCCTGGCTTGTCCGGGGAAAGTCTCGCCATCCCCTACTCGTAAACACAACCACTTTGTGTGGCGGATACTTCTCCCGGATGGTGCGCAGGAACCGTTCTTTGCCCCGGTCGATCTGCTCTTTCGTGCCCTTCTCGTATCTTTGATCGGTCACGCCAATGCAGTCCGGCAGAAAGTTGAAGAACATGACGAGATTCCAGAAAGTTGCCTGGTGGTCATACCTGAAGTATCCCATCACCTGGGCAAAAAGCGAGTCTCCTTTCAGCTTGCCGGTGATCACGTCGCGGACGACGCTTCCAGTAAAGCCGTCGTGGTCATCCTCGTCGGGTTTGCGATGATGTGAGTGCGCAACGATGGCGATGCGTTGCCCGCCAATGCCCAATCTATAGTTCTGGCCCCGCCATGGAGTGTGTTCGATCATGTGCCTAATCTTTTCGTGAAACGTCCAATGCCATGATTCGCGACCCGGCCATGCCGGTCAAACTGCACCATTACCTAAGATCCCGCTCGTAGCGAATGCGCATCCACTCCAGGTCGACCGGTGGGTCGGCTTTCTCTGCACTTTGGAGGGCGC
>PMYF01000609.1 GCA_003171295.1 Acidobacteriota bacterium
TTGCCGAGGAAGTGATCGATGCGGAAGATCGAGTCTTCCGGGAACTCCGTTCGCGCGACGTGGTTGAGCTCCCGCGCGGAGGCCAGGTCGCGTCCGAACGGCTTTTCGACAATGACGCGCGCATGCTCGGCCAAGTTCGCGGCACCAAGCCCTTTGATCACCGTCTCGAAGAGCGAGGGCGGGATGGCCAGATAATGCGCTGGATGCCGAGCGCTACCCAGCTCCTTTTTAATCGCCGTGAACGTGCCCGGGTCGTGATAATCCCCACTGACGTATCTGAGCAGGGACAGAAGATGGTGGAAGGCACGCTGGTTATCGATCCCGCCTGCTCGCTTTATGCTGTCGGTCACGCGTTGGCGCAGACGCGCCAGACTCCACTTCGGGAAGGCAACGCCGATTACCGGGACCTTGAGGGCACCTCGTTTCACCATCGCATAGAGTGCCGGGAAGATCATCTTGTGGGCGAGATCGCCCGTCACACCGAAGAGCACCAGCGCGTCCGAACGGGAGGCTGTCATCAGGCATCCACCTTGTTGGTGGCGGCCTTTTCCTCATGGCCGCCCAACTGGTAACGAAGGGCTGACAACATCTTGTCGGCGAAGTCGTCCTCGCCGCGCGAGCTGAAGCGGCGGATGTCACAGTGGTAGTAGGAGTTGCCGCCGTCGATGACCACGTCGTCACGTTCGAGGAGTCGGATGAGGGTCTTCAACGTCGGATCGACCAATATTCGCAAGCCGTCCTTTCTAGAAGACTCCACGTAAACCCGCTTCAACTGGATCATTGCGTTCCCCGCCGATCTTGGTTAGACGAGAGCAAATCCCTGACTTTCCGATTGCTATCCTGATTCTTCCCTGAGCCGATTGGAGTCGTGGGTCATCTCGCGTCGATCAAGACGTCTCGAATGAGCCCTTCATAACCCAACTTCGTGGTTCTCCAGCGCCTGGACTTTAGCCAGGCGGCGTTGGTGGCGTGGAGCGCCGCTGAAGTGAGCGGTCAGAAAGGTCTTGATCAGTTCCCAGGCAAGCGCAGGCCCGACCACTCTCCCACCCAGACAAAAGACATTCATGTCGTCATCTTCGACCCCCTGATGGGCGGAGAAAACCTCATGGATGAGCCCGGCACGCACACCGGGAATTTTATTTGCGGCGATGGACGCTCCCACGCCGCTGCCGCAGAGCGCCACTCCGCGGTCCACTTCTGCCGCGGCAACGGCCCTGGCGAGGGGGATGATGAAGTCGGGGTAATCATCCTCGGGGTTCAATTCGTGTGCGCCGAAGTCTACGACCTCGTACCCCGAGCCGCGCAGCAATTCCGCCACCTGCCCTTTCAAGGTAAAGCCTCCATGGTCCGCGGCCATTCCCACGCGCATCATGATTTCTCCTTGACCTTCCGGAGCAAGCCAAGGGGCGTCGAAAGCGTCATCGCAGGTGTCGTAGTTGCGCTGTGCCCCTTCTTGCGGTGATGGAACATAGTCCCGCCAAAGAATGAAGACTCGTGCAGGACATTTATACTGGCCAATCGACTACGGTTTCAGTTTTTGGCCCTGGCACTCAGGGTGCTGGCATTGGCATGTTAGCTCCAGGATGCCTTTCGCATCGGCACAGCTATCGCTGCAGTGTTTTTTCCCGTCCGCGGGTACGCAGTTGCAAGCGGGATGTGCGCATTTAGAGGTCGCATTCATGGGAGCTCCTTTTGTCGTGCGTGCCCTTCTCTCCAGAAGAAACTGAAGTGTGGAGAACCTGGGTCATCGCATTGAGCGAGGGTCTGTACTCCCCTCGGGAGCACATTTGTCCTCGCACATTACGGCAGCATCGCACCAGCGGATATAACAATCTGTTCCGTTTTGCTCATCATGGGCAGATATCTGGAAGTTAGGCTGAATGGTCAACTTCCATGACGTAGGGTGCAAATATTGCATGCCACTGAAAAATACGTTGGTCAGAAAACACGCTCTGCGGGAATATGAGGCACCTCACAATCCGTTCCAGGGTGTTAGGCTGACACCAAGCGTCTCACACTCGATCCATTTCGACTGCTGCTGTTTTCGCTCGCCGGCTGCTTGTACGAATACTAGCGCGACGTGATCAACTACCTGCAGGAAGAGAGCCTCGTGTTGCGCGGGCAACTCAGAAGCAAGCGGCTGCACCTAGAGCAGGGAGCGCAAGACCTCTAGGACGAGACCCTTTCCTCGATAGCGGTTGAGCGGGTTCGCGGTCTTCACCGGATGTTCAACTATCAATCAATCCAAACGTGGCGCACCGGTTGTCGGAGCAGCACCACGTTTCTTCAGGAATGCTCGGCAAACCGCTCGTCCTTGCTGAGCGTTTCGAGTAGCTTTTTCATATCGTCGGCGTGTTCTTCCTCCTTGGCCAGGATCTTCTCCATCGCGACACGGGTGGTGGGATCCTCATCGCCAAGATAGCGGATGATCTCGTTATAGGACTCTACCGCGATCCGCTCAGCGACAAGGTCCTCCCGAACCATGTCCAGAAGTGATTTACCTTCGACGTACTGCGCATGACTGCGAGTTGCCAGCCCTTCGGGATTGAAGTTCGGCTCGCCGCCCAATTGGGTGATCCGCTCGGCCGCAATATCCGCATGACCTTGCTCCTCGTTCGCGTGCTCGAGGAACTCCTGGGCCACTGCCTGTGCATGAATGCCAGTGGCCATGTAGTAGTGGCGTTTATATCGCAGCACACAGACAATTTCCGTCGCCAGGACCTCATTCAGAATGCGAATAACCGTTTCCCGGTCCGCTTTGTAGCCGCCGGTGACCGCACCCATCTCCATGTGCTCACGGGCACGCCGACGGAGTTCCTGAATGTCTGTCACAAATGGGCGATGTTCCTCTTTAGCAGGTTTCGTTGTCATTGTTCTTTTTCCCTTCTTTGAATGTAAGTTTAGTAGCCAGCAAACTCTTCCGCGCGAATGTTGTCATCATCAACTCCGGCCCCATGGATCATCGTGCGGAGGGCCTTCACCATCTCCGGCGGCCCAGCGATGTAGTAGATGGGCGAGACGGCATCCTTCAGATACCGCAAAAGCATTTCTCTGTCGATCAGGCCAATTTCGCCGTCCCAGGACTGATGCGACTTCGCCATTTCCGTCATGCTAGCAACGAGCTTATAGTTTGGATTCTCTGTTTCCAGAGCCTGCATCTCATCGAGGAACGGAGCGTCCTCCGGCCGACGGTTCGAGTAGAAAAGGAAGATTCGGTGAGGAAGCTTCTCCTTCGCCGCACGGCACACAATGCTTCGGAACGGCGTGATGCCGATACCGCCCGCCAGGAACACAGCCGTTCGCTTAACATCGTTATGGAGGGTCAGGCTCCCTGACGGCCCTTGGATCTTTACGGCGGAACCAGGCGGCATCGTGTTCAACGCTCGCTTGAACGCCGTATTGCGCATACGCGTGGCCACCATCAGGGTTTCTTCGAGGGGAGCACTCGCTATGGAAAACGTCCGCGAATTTCCTTCGGCATCCGTCTCTGAAGGATCAAGCAAAGTCATATCGAGATACTGGCCAGCCTTGAATGTCCAGTTCAATGGCTTTTCAAAGCGGAATGCAGTCGTACGTTCCGCGACTTCATGCCTGCTCACGAGTTTGGACAGAGTGACCGGCGAAGCTGTGGTCATGAGTTCTCCTTCTCCTTGTGCATCTTCAGGAGTCCGCATTTCAAGCTGCTGACTTGCGCCGAACTCGTGACACGGCATCTTGTCACCTTCCTCCTCCGTGCTATCAAGAGCACAATACCGCCAATGAGCCCCACTGCGCCCGCGCTGGGAGGCAGCGGAACATTGTGCGTCTTGTCGCGAGTAGCGTGGATCGGTCCGATGTCAACGATCTTTTCCCTGGTTGCGTACGCAAAGCCCCCCCGCATGCAAGACCGAACAGACCAAGCGCAATCAGGATCATCTCGAGCGTCTTGTTCGCGGCGCCCCCGTCGGCGGTACCTAGCAGCGATGGAGCACTCTGACAATCGACAGTTTCCTCAAGCGGAGCAACGTCCACTGCGCAGAGATCAATCCATTTACTTCTCGAACACCTTTTCAATCTGGCCGACTTTATTGTGGACTTCGCCTGCGAGGTTTTCGCTTTGGCCTTCGGCCGCCGAGTTTGAATTCTTCGTGACTTCTCCCAGTCCCTCCTTAACTTCACCTTTTATTTCATGAAGCTTTCCATTGACCTGATCGTTCGTGCCCGGTTTCAACTGTTTTCGCCGCTTTTCTTGCGGAACTTTTCCACTAAAGCGGTTTCAGTGAGAATCGTCGAAATGATTCTTCATCTGAGCCTTGGCGGCTTCCTCTGCACGCTGCTCCGCACGCAGGCGGTGCACATGGGCCAAGTGGGCGGGATGGCTGACCTTCCCGCGGTGTCTGGACTGATAAAGTTTGGCTGCCTGTTGGTGGTGGCGAGCCGCCTCTTCATGGTGTTGCGCTGGTGCGTCGTGATGTTTTGCTGCCGGCACGGGAATCGAAAAATCCGGTGGCTTGGTGTGTCCCGAATTAGTAATGAAGAGTTTTGCTCCTCTCGGCACGACATTTCATACCAAGTTGCTTTCATGGAGATACTACTGCCGAAGCGAAGCGTCATATGAGGTTGGTGACCGTTCATGACCCCTCACCCGGCCCGCGCCGGCTGGTGAAAGCGCCGGTCGCGGCCCACTCTCTCCCCTCGGGAGAGGGCGGAAATCAACAATCCCAGCCCTCTCTCGAGGGGAGAGGGTGGCCGTCGTAGGAGGCCGGGTGAGGGGTCTTTCCCTTTGCCCTGGATCGACTGGGCAGCTTTGCTTTCTGCGCTCATGTTAGTACGCTCTTGAATGCGACTTAGTATCACTGCTGCTTTTGGACACATAAGGCAGGTCGCCCGCTCCTGAAATTATTGATCAACCTGCATCCGCTCTTATACGGCAAGGTGATTTGCTCGTCAGTTCAATAGTGCTCGGACATTTGGTCGCAATTGCTCAGACAGAGAGGAAGCCTCCGTTTAAAGTGATAGTAAGCATCCCCTCGGCAAAGCCACGGGCTTTACGGTTGCTGGCCCCTCAAAGGGCCTGATCGCAACCGATCAAAGGCAAAAATCAAAATCCCATGAAACAGCGGCCCGGACGGGACCTGCCAATCGCAAGGTGGGCAATTTTGAACAGACAGGCGCCCTTTGTTGGCCTATCTTGTAATCGCGCCTGGGCCCGAATAGAGCCGACTCGTGGTGTCCCTGATGGTGTCGTTCTTACCTCGGCAGATCGAGAAAAGGAGCTATTGCTCCGTAACGTTAGCTCTCCTTTGCCAGAGCACCTCGGGGGTCAGATAAGAACACGATGAGAAGCGAGCGATCTCGCGCTTCCGCGCTTAGACCGCGTCCTGCTCATCTTTATTTACCGGAGGCCGCAAGCGATGAAGGTGCAAAGGAGGTTCAAGAACATGAACATTTATGGACGTGCCACAGAGTCCTCAAGGCCTCGATGGGGCAAGCAGGTTTTAATGTCCCTGTTGTCGTTGGTTCTGTTGTCCGCGATTTGGCCTCAGAACGTGTCGGCCCATCAAGACGCGCCAGCCCCGGAGCAGGCCGCGCCGGCGCCGCCCTACACGCAAGGGAATCCCGAACAGTTGCAGCAGTTGGTAGCGCCGATTGCGCTCTATCCGGATTCGCTGGTGGCGCAGATCTTGGCGGCGTCCACGTTTCCCGAGCAAATCGTCGAGGCCGAAAGATGGGTGCAGGCGAATCCTGATTTGAAGGGCGACGCTTTGGGTCAAGCTGTGGACCAACAACCCTGGGACCCGAGCGTCAAGGCGCTCACTGCATTTCCAGCCGTCCTTGGAAATATGGACAAGAACCTCTCCTGGACGTCATCTCTAGGCGATGCCTACTACAACCAGCAACAGGATGTGATGGATGCCGTGCAGGTGATGCGTCAGCGGGCGGAAAAAGCCGGCGATCTTAAGACCACGCCGCAGCAAACCGTAACGACGCAAGACTCTACGATCCGCGTTCAGCCTGCTAACCCCAATGTCGTTTATGTCCCCGCGTATAATCCGTGGATGGTTTATGGAGATCCCATCATGGCGTGGCCGGGCTGGTACCCGTATCCCGGAATTTGGTACGGCGGCCCGTATCTCTCCTTCGGAGCTGGCTTCGGAATCGGCTTCTTCGGAGGTTTTGGATGGGGCTGGAATAATTGGGGATTCAATTGGGGTGGCCGATNNCGTTTTATAACCGGAGCAGCTTCTCCCGAGGTGGGGGTATGCGCGGCGGAGTTTCCAACCGGAGCAACTTCTCCCGAAGTGGACCCGCGCGCGGCGGGGTTTCCAACCGCAACGGCTTCTCCCGAAGTGGACCCGCGAGGGCCGGGGTTTCCA
>PMYF01000010.1 GCA_003171295.1 Acidobacteriota bacterium
GGCGATGCGGGTACTCCGACTACAGGGAAGATGCGGGAATGTTGATCATAGGTGTAGATCCAGAAGAGCTTGTCCTTGATCAGCGCACCACCGACCGTGAAGCCATAGATCTTGCGCAGGTCTTCTGGCTTGATGCGCGATTTGACATTGACTCCTCCAACCAGGGTGGTGACGAAGGAGTAGTCGTTCATGGCATTCCAGTTGCTTTCGCGATCCCAGAAATAGGCTTGCCCGTGAATATGGTTGGTGCCGCTCTTGGTGACCGAGGTGACGACGCCTCCGGCGGCGCGCCCGTATTCAGCCGAGTAGACGCCGGTGTTGACCGCGAACTCGCGGACTGCGGCTCCCGCGGTGGAATATGCCTCGCGGGTGCGACCGCGTTCCTCAGCGAAGAATGCCTGGTTGTCATCGGCGCCGTCGATTTCGACGTTGTTGAGCAGTGTGCTGATGCCGCGGACGCTGATGAGACCGTAGCCGCTGGTATCAACTGTGACGCCAGGAGTGGTGAGGGCAAGTGCCGACCAGCGGCGGTTGTTGATGGGGATGGACTGAAGCGCTTTCATATTCAGCGAGGCGCTGAAGTCCGGCGACTCGAGGTTCAGCACTGGCGCCTGTTCGGTAACCTCGATGGAGGTCGTCGATGCGCCGATCGTCAGGCGCGGCGCAACGTTTGAAACCTGGCCGACCAGGACAATGACGCCATTGGCGCGATAGGTGGCAAAGCCGGGCGCGGAAAACGTCACTCTATAGGTGCCGGGCTCCAGCAACGGGGCCTTGAAAAAACCGCTGGCGTCGCTGGTCAGACTGATTTCGGCATTGGTTCCCATGTTGTGGATGGTGACGGTGGCGCCGCTGACAACGGCCCCGGAGGGATCCTGAACCGTGCCGGCGATCGAGCCTTGGGTGGAAGTCTGCGCGTTCACGGCAACGGTGCCCAAACACACAGCAAGAGTGAGGATCATCAGGCAGTAGACGCTCTGCCGTATTCGATTCATGGTCATGATGGCTCTCCAAAATGCTGCTGGTGTTGAGAATGCGCTGGGTTGGTANNACGCGTAGCGCGCTGGGCATACCGGAATCCCTGCACCTCTGGTTCTCTCATCTCTCGCGGGTGCTTAGCCGCTCCATGGGTCGCAAAGTAAGCAGGTTTTCCCATGAAGAACAATATAGTAAGCCAAAATGAAGGTCTTGTAAACGACTGAATTTCTGCCGTCCCAGGGAGCCCGCGATGGGCGCCGTGACCAGGCCACAGCGTTCTCACATAAGCGGTTAGGGTGTCATCACAGCCAGGCGACCGATCTAAACACTCTTCTCTCATGCCCTCTCACAGACTTGTCCAGAACCAAGCAACGCTGGCGCTAAGGACAGTGCACGTCCGGCTGTTGGCCGTAAAAATGAAAATCCCCGGCTCTAATCAGCCAACCGGGCATCTTCCAACCTCATCAGCGCTTCAACCACAGCCTGAATCCAAGCCGTAGTCCGCCCCCGGTTTCAGTGTTGCCGGATTTCCCGCTCTACGGGAGCAAATAGTTCGTGGCAAAAAACGCACTCTTTTCCAAGGGCACTCAGTATACCCCACGTCATTCACGGGGACAACCGTGGAAAACACGTCCGAAATTCAGGAGGTTCGCCTCTCATATCAATAGAAAAGGGCGGCAGCCGAAGCCGCCGCCCCTGAAATACCTCGTTGCTCTGCTCTAGAAGTTGAACTTGACAGATAGCTGTATTTGACGAGGCCCGTACAATACGCTGTTGGTACCCGTCCTCACCCCAAAGGCACCGGATGGCGACGAGGGTGAATACGGTTTGATGCAGCCGTAAAATGTCGAACCGGCAGGAACCGTGCCGGACTCGGTACAACTGCTGCTTGTCGGGCCGTAGTATGTGGCGAAGGTAGAGTTCACGCTTGAATCAATCGGATGGTTCATCAGATTGAATGCCTCGCCGATGAACTGCATGGACATTTTGTTGTGGATAGGGATCTCGCGCGTGACGCGGAAGTCGATGTTGCGGAAGCCGGGTCCGGGCTGGCTGTTGCGCTGGATCTCGGGCGGACGGCCGGTAGTGGGCGCGCCGGAGCCGGAGCTCATCGCGCCGCCATAGATATTGCCGTCGGCGCCGCCGGCAACCGTGCCACTCATGCTGGCAACGATCGGGAATCCGGTTGATTCAGTCGCGGTACCGGAGAAGGTAAATCCATCCAGACCCTGCTTCATAAACTTGTTGCCCAGCATGATCTCCGGCCTCCACAGCACGGTGCCGATGAAGCGCTCGCGCATGTCGATATCGGAGCGGCCGTATTCACCTTTGATGTTGTTGGGGTTGAGGATAGGATTGCCGCCGTAGAAAGTGCCGAACGCACCTGACACCATGTCGTCGTCCAATGCCTTGGCATACGTATAGTTCACCAACACCTCGAGACCGTGATTGATTGGCCTGCGAACCGTAACCGCCAGGGAGTGATACCAGGAATTGGCTACGCTGAAGCCAGCGTTGATCGAGGAGAGGGAGGCGTTGATGCGGTCGGTTGTGAGGTAAAAAGGAACGGTTACGAGGTTGGTTGTTCCGTTGGGATAGGTGATGTCGTAGGAGTGCAGTCCGTGCGGAGTCTGCCCCACCAGATTGGCATCCGTAAAGACCGGCAGACGAAGTCCGCGCTATCCCACATAGCCCACCGAGAGCGACATCTTTCCGGGCAAAGACTGTTCCACCGCCAGGCTGAACTCGTGAACCAGCGGCGGCACGAAAGCCGGCGACAAGCCGTGGAAGCTCTGCAATCCCAGCAAGGTCGGGCCGCTGACCGTGGGCGCCGCGCCTCCCGTGGGATACAAGGCGTTCGCCAAGGACGGACCCGTCACGTTGAATGGAACATTGGGGAACGTAAGCGGGGCCGCGGCAGTGCACGATGCACCGCAACCGTTGTAGTTGTAGTTGATCTGATACATGCCGTTCTCCACGCGCATGGCATAGTACGTGCTGCCCTGGTTGAGTCCCGTGAAGACACCGTAACCGCCGCGGACGATGGTTCCCTTGAGAGCGTTCCAGGAGAAGCCGATGCGCGGCTGAACCCGATCGGTTACGTTCTTGATGGTAGTGTTGTATTCCGCCGCCAGCGTCGAGGAGGTGTTGGGGATGGCGGGCGCAGGCGTCAGTTGGAGGTCATAACGTATCCCCAGATTCAGCGTGAGGTTGCGGCGCAGCTTCCAGGTGTCCTCGCCAAAGCCATCATACATCTGCATCCAGAAATCGTCAGCGCCGGCCCGTCCGCTGGCTATCGAGTTGATCTTGTCGATGGTCTGGACGAAGGAGGTGTAGTGGGAGCCGGCATAGGGGNNGACATGCCCGCAAAGGCATCCGCCGCCCAGCTCTGGAAGTTCTGCGTGACGCTGGAGCCGGAGTAGTTGTAGAGGCCGCCGCCCTGGTAGAGGTTGATCATAATCTCATGCACCAGGTTGATGTCTCCGCCGAACTTGAGCGTGTGCTTGTTCCAGACTTTGGAGAATACATCGGTGAACTGCAGGCGGTGCTCATCCGGCTCGGCAAGCCGCGGCAGCGCGTTAGGCATGCCGTAGGTCTCTGCGCCCATGCTAATGCTTGGTCCTGAAGCATTGGCGCCCGCCGTCTCCAGGTCTCGGCCCCACTGGAAGCGCAGATCGTTCACCGCGGTGTCGGAAAGCGTGCGGGTCCAGTGCGCAATCAGGAAGCGCTCGTGGTAGCTGGTGGGGCCGTTGGTGCTGGCTGAGGTGTTGGAAAATGTCGGACTTGCGCTGTAGCCATTGGTGCTGTCGAAATCCGCGAAGTTGAAGTTCGCATAGACCAGATTCTTGCTATTCAACTGGTAGTCTACACGCGGAAACAGAAGCGTCTCTCTCGCGTAGCGCGAAGGAGCGCCTTGCAGGCCCAGGAG
>PMYF01000152.1 GCA_003171295.1 Acidobacteriota bacterium
GTGTACTGGCACCATTCGGTGAGGCGTCAGGAGAGAGCGGAGCGGATCTGCGTTCCGATTGCCAAGCGCTCACAGAGCTGAGTCCATCCCTGTTGAAAATCGAAGCCGAGCGGTTGGGGATTGACCCGGCCCTTGTAGATGAGGCGGAACTGCGAAGGAAGGTATATGCTGCATTGTCTGAACAGTGCCGCTAATACGCTTCATCCCTGTAACGATAAAACCAACAAGAAAAGGAGAAAGAATATGGAACGATTTGGAGGAGGCTACTTGGAGGAACGCAAACTGGTTCAGCGCTGGCCGCAGCCGATCCCTGCGATCGTAGCACTGGTGGTGACCCTGGCGGTTTTTTACGCCACCTGGTGGATTTTCCAAGACCCCCGGGGCTGGCTGAGGATGTACACGCCCTACGTGGGCTACATGTACACCCGCTGGTGGCTGATCATGCTGATCTGGATGGTGTATATCTTCAACTACTGGCCCTTTAAGCGCAGTTGGCTGGAAAAGACCCATCCTCTGGTAAAAGGAGGCATCCTGACAGCCATCTCCGTCCTGATCCTGTATGTTCTCATTAAGGGATTTTTCGAGGGGCTGCTGGGCAATTTCGGGATCGCCTACTTCAATCCCAATCGACTAATGAAGCTGCCCCGGATGACGGAGTTTTTTGCCCTGGAGTACGCATCGCTGGCTTGCCTGATGTTTGCAGCGATCGCCTCCTGGTTGAGCCCGGCCTGGGTGGTGGCTTTGGAAGAAGTGCCCTGGCAGGACATGAAGCAGCCGGGTAAGGGTATAAGTATCCTGGTCATGACCTTCTTCCTGAGCACAGTGATTTTCTTTATGACCATGCACTCCCACATGGGCATTCTCTATTACCCGTGGCAGTATTTTACGTCCATCGCACCGCCCTATTGGGAGCAATTTGCAAACACGGTTTCGGGCAACTTCCATGTGGCCTGGATCATGTGCTGCACGGTGACGGTCTGGATTGTGGAAACCATCTGGGAGCGCTTTCCGTTTAAATTAATCAAAACGAACTGGCTGCGGCGTGTGGTGGCTTTCTTCGGGATAATTGCCATTGCCCTCGCCATGCTTTTCTTCCTTTATTTCGCACAGGAGTTGACCTGGGGGCCGGCCATACGCGGAACGCGCCTGATCAACGCACCAGACTGGCGTTGGCTGCATGTCGGAGAAATGGCGGTTTTCTTTCTCGTACCGGCCATTTTCATCACTTTTTACTGCGGCAACTGGCCGCGGCGCTTCAGCCTGCCGGTCAATGTCGTCATCCGAACGGCCATTACCATAGTCGCTGCTATTATGCTCTACATATTCTACTACAAGACATCCCACGATTTTCTTGGAACCCAGAAGGGCTTCATGCATGAGTCGCAGTTTCCAATGATACCAACCATCTGGCTGATCAACATCTGGCTGGCGCACCACTGGTTCATGGACAACTGGCCGGCCTGGAAGATGATACCCAAGACTGCTGATGAAATCGCCCAGGATCATGCCGCCGAAAAGGCGAAACTGGCGGATGTCCGGTGGAGTCCTGCCCTCGGCTGGGGTTTAGGCGTAGGCGCCGTGTGCGGCGTGGCGGTTTACTTCATCACCTTGAGCATCCTTCCCTGGGTGTACAAATCCATCACCATCATCAAGTAGACCGAGACAAGGAGGATTTATGTCTGAAGATAAAGGTAAGAACAACATCAACCGCCGGGATTTTTTCAAGGGGGCGGCCATGGGCGTGTTAGGAGGTACCGCTTTAGGGATGGGTCTTTATTCCTATTCCCCCTGGCGCAAATCCTACTTTCCTGAAGTGAAACGCAAGATGACGGACATCGGCGCCTGCAAGAGCGTCAAGGTAACCAATATCTCCGAAACAAGTTGGTTCAAAAACGCCACCTTGATGGGAGACATCAAGGGCGCCGGGGGTCTCCTGGTCAACCAGTATAGTTACAATTGGCCGCCGTTCGGCGACGGCACCGGCCTGAGCAAAGGCACCTATGAGAAGGGTATAGCCAAGATCAAACATCTTTTGCCGAACAACCTGGAGGAGGCCTGGGCGGTCACCGAAAAACTTTCGGTGAGTCCGGAGAATGCAGGTGGTTTTGCAGCTTTGGTTGAGGTGGAGGAACTGAGCGGAAAAAAACGAAAATTCCTTCTCGACAGCGGCTGGTCCTACAAGTGGATGGATGAGAGCTTCAAGCGCGAGGGCATCGACCAGATGCTGAAAAACAAGGAGATAGAGGCTTTGATCGTCTCCCATGAGCACTTCGATCACTTCTGGGGGGTTCCGGTCACCTATAAGTACGACCCGACAATCACAACTTACATTCCTGACGGGTTTTACCCCGAAGGCCTGCAATACATAAAGGATGCGGGGCACAAGGGTAAACTGATCAAGGTCAAGGCGGGGCTCAATCCGATCATACCCGGTCTGGCAACTTTCAACTTTCCGGTTCCTATCATCTGCCGGGTTTATGGGGAGCAGTCGATCTACGCCAACGTCAAGGACCTCGGACTGGTCAGCATCACAGGTTGCTGCCACTTCGGCATCATACAGTTTTCCGAGACCGCCTTCCGGGAGATCGGTTACGAGAAAAACCAGCTTTACGGCATCTACGGCGGCCTGCATATCTCCCCCTTCGAGGATTGGGACCCCAAGTATGACGACTTGGTGATATCTCTTGGCAAGTATGGATTCCAGAAGATCGGCTGTAACCACTGCACTGGTGTCCTCTGTGCCAAGAAGTTCATCGAACGGGGTTATCCGGTACAGAAGGGCACTGCCCGGCACCGAACGCCGGACGCGGCCTACCTGGGCAACGGAGACAAGATAGGCTTTGGGATCGAGGTGTGATAATACTCAGTAGGGAGAAGGAACATAGTAATGA
>PMYF01000663.1 GCA_003171295.1 Acidobacteriota bacterium
ATTCCGTACTCGGCCAGCCGCAGTGCGAAGAGCTTAGTCATCATGCTGAGTGCGGCTTTGGCCAGGCAGTAATCGCCCCGGTTCGGGCTCGCGGCATAGGCAGAAACCGAGGTGATGGTCACGATCTTGGGCCTGGGGCGCCCGGGCGGAAGCTGCGCAAGCTTTTCAACCCAGAGGTTCGCCACCGCCTGCGTGAGGAAATAAGCTCCCTTGAGATTGGTTGCGAGGACGCGGTCGAAGCTCTCTTCGCTCGCCTGGAGCAGGTCCGCACGGACCTCCGGCGCCACTCCAGCGTTGTTGACCAGCAAGTCAATCCAGCCGAAGCGGCCGGAGACAAACTCGAGCAGGCGAGCGCGGTCATCAGGGCGAGAAATATCGGCCTGAATCGGCTCAAAGCGGGCTGGGGAATCCGGCGGCGCGGCTTTTCGGCAGAGCGCCGCGCACTCCTCGGCGGCTTCACGCCGCCTGACATAATTGATCGCCACGCCATAGCCAAGGCGCGCCAGTTCGAGGGCGATGCCGCGCCCGATGCCGCGCGAGGCTCCGGTAATTACCGCGACAGGTGGTCCGCTCAGCATGCATAGAAATATACTCGAAACCGGCTGTCCGCGCGCGAGGAATTCCGCACACCCACCGCCCAAGCGAGGCGGGCAGCGGTGTTAGAAACATCGGCCACTCTCGCCTGGCGGGTCCCGGCCTTTCGGCCTGCGGCTCTTTCTGGTTGACTACGGGTAGTGGCCAGTGCAAAATTGTCTTTGGGGCTGCTAGGGAAAAACTAATTCAGCATTGCAGAAGCCAGAGCCGGGACTCCGGATAGGTGCCACGTCTATGCAGAGCAAGAAGTGGAAGTTCGGAATCGGTGTCGGCATTATTTTCGCGGTAGTAGCCTGGGAAGCCGTTTCCGGCTTTCAGGAGAGCAAAACCTACTACGTGACGGTGAACGAGCTCACCGAGGGGCAGAAATTGCGGCGACACGTGCGCGTCGGGGGCTTGGTCGCGGAGGGGTCGATTGCGCATCGGGGCGGCAAACTCTCCTTCCGGCTCGCCCAGGATGCAAACTCTCTTCCCGTGACCTACGTGGGGAGCGATACCCTGCCGGATACGTTCAAAGACGGCGCGCAAGCGATTGTTGACGGCGACTACCTCGCCGGCGGCGAATTCCGCGCCGAAAAAGTCCAGGCCAAATGCGCTTCCAAATATCAGGCAGCGCCGGGTTCGACAACCTCCAAGAGTCCGGTCGCGGCGTTGCGCGGGTCCCGATAAGCCTCTGGGCTTAGCGCCGCAGTTCGCCCGCGGCTTCGGATCCAGCGATAGTGTTTTCGGTGGGAGTCTCTATGAACCAAGTGGGCAGCCTCGCTTTGATCGCGGCGCTGGCGTTCGCGGTTTTTGCCTTGGTCGGGGGAGCGGTGGGTGGCAAGCTCCGGAGCCCGCGCGTCGCCCGCAGCGCCGAGCGCGCCACGCTGGCGTTCTTCGTAATGATCACGCTGGCGGTGGTGGCTCTGGAATACATGATCCTGACCGACGACTTCCACAATGCCTACGTGGCGGAACACTCGAACCGCGATTTGCTCACTTACTACAAGGTCGCCGCGCTGTGGGCCGGGCAGGAAGGCTCGCTGCTGTTCTGGACGTGGCTGCTGTCGATCTACAGTGCGCTGGTGGTTTGGCAGAACCGCCGGAAGAACCGCCAACTGATGCCCTACGTCGTTTCCGTGCTGATGGGCACGGGCACGTTTTTTTCTCTGCTCGTCTTCCTTGTCGCGAACCCCTTCCAGGAACTTTCGCGGGTGACCAGCACCGGCGCGCAAGCCTTCGCGCCGCCGGATGGGAATGGCTTGAATCCTCTCCTGCAATACCACCCGATGGTGATTCATCCGCCCATGCTCTACCTGGGTTATGTCGGCATGGTCGTGCCGTTCGCCTTCGCCATGGCGGCGCTCATCACCCGGCAACTGGGCGACAACTGGATTCGCACCACCCGGCGCTGGACGATGGTCCCGTGGATGTTGCTCGGCTGTGGAATCCTGCTGGGTGGCAACTGGGCTTACGCCGTGCTGGGTTGGGGCGGCTACTGGGGCTGGGACCCGGTGGAAAACGCCTCCGTGCTGCCGTGGCTCTCCGGCACAGCGTTCCTGCATTCGGTAATGATCCAGGAAAAGCGCGGCATGCTGAAGGTCTGGAACGTGTCGCTGGTCATCCTGACGTTTTTCCTGAGTATCTTCGGCACGTTTCTAACGCGCAGCGGAATCGTTTCTTCCGTGCACGCTTTCGCGCAATCGAATATCGGCCCGTTCTTTGCGGTGTTCCTCGCCATCATCGTGTTTTTCTCGGTCACCCTGGTCTTCCTGCGCCTCGAACACCTGAAGAGCGAAAACAAGCTCGATTCCATGGTCTCGCGGGAGAGCGGTTTCCTCTTTAACAACTGGATTCTGCTGGCGCTGGTGTTCGCGGTGTTCTGGGGAACATTGTTTCCGGTGATTTCGAAGGCCGTCGAGAATGTGACCGTGACGGTGGGTGCGCCCTTCTTTAATAAAGTCGCGATTCCCATGGGCTTGCTGCTCCTGCTGCTCACGGGCGCCGGCCCGCTGCTGGCGTGGCGGAAGACCTCCTTCCAGAGTCTGAAGCGCAACTTTACCGTGCCCCTGATCCTGGCCCTGGTGGCCGGCGTGGGGTTCGTGGTGGGCGGGGTCCGCGATCTCTACGCGTGGATGACTCTCTTCCTTGCCGTCTTCGTCGGGGTTTGCATTCTGGGAGAATTCTGGAAAGGCGCGCGCACCCGCATGAGAACCGCGAAGGAAAACTTCGCATTGGCGGTTTATAACCTGACGATGCGCAACACACGCCGCTACGGCGGATATATTGTGCACCTGGGCATCGTGCTGCTCTTCATCGGCTTTGCGGGCCAGGCCTTCAAGGCGGACACGAAGGGATTGATGCAGGAGGGCGACCTGCTGCGGGTGAAGAACTACCTGCTGCGCTGCGACGGGCTCACGACCGGCGACAATCCCAATTACGAATACACGCGCGCGCTCATTACCGTGACGAAGAATGGCCGGGCCTTCACCTCGATGCATCCCGAGAAGCGTTTCTACAAGGCGAGCCAGCAGCCCACCAGCTACGTGGCCATTCACCCGACACTCGCTGAGGATCTTTACGTGGTCCTGGCGGGCATCGATCCGGACACCGGCAAGGCGATCATCCAGGTTTTCGTGAACCCGCTGGTGATGTGGGTGTGGATCGGCGGGGTGGTGACGCTGCTGGGCACGTTGTTGGCACTTGTCCCCAGCCGCGTGGAGCGTGAGATGGCGGAGCTGCGGCAAACGCAAGAATTGGCGGTCCAGGCGGGCGATGCGTTCTAAACTGGCCACAGGTCTTTTGATCGGCGCTCTGTTTGCCGCATCGGCGGCGCGCGGTGACAGTCCGCCCAAGCCGACCTTGGATTCGATCGGCAACCAGGTGATGTGCGTGTGCGGCGGCTGTGCTGCGCCGCTGAACCAGTGCCCGCACATCGATTGCGGCACCAAGGCCGAGATGAAGGCTTACATTCAGAAGGAAATTGCGGACGGCAAAGACGAGACCGCAATTCTCCAGGATTTGTCTCTCCGTTACGGCGTTCAGGTGCTGACGGCTCCCCCGGCCAAAGGATTCAACCTGGCAGTTTGGATTCTTCCCGGCGTCGGACTGCTCGCCGGTTTGGCCACGGTCGCGGTCATCGTACGGCGTTGGCGGCGCAAATCCCCTGCCGTTCCGAAGACCGAGGCTCTCCTTCCTCCTGACCCCAAGGTCCTGGCGGCGGTGGAAGAAGAAATGAAATCGACGGGGCTGGGGTAAGAGGACGGCGCCGCAGGTTTTTGAGCTAGGAGATAAACTGGCGCCTGTGCGGGCGCCCACTGGGAAACACTATGTTATTAATCATCGCAGTATTCATTTCGATAGGAATGGCGGCGTACATTGCTTTCCCGTTGCTCAGCCCCGAAACTGCAGGCAGCCCACTGCCCGTGGATGTGACCGTGGCGGGCGATTTGAAGCGCCGGAGGCTGGTGGTTTACGACAACCTGCAGGACTTGGAGTTTGAGTTTCAGTCGGGCAAGATTGCCCGCGATGACTACGCGACGCTGCGCGCAAATTATCTGGGCGAGGCCGCATCGCTGATGGTGGCAACGCAAGAAGCTGAGCAGTCGCAGGAAAGCAACGCCCTGATTGAGCGCGAAGTTGCCGCGCGCCGGGCACAACGCAAAGTGCAGCAGAAACCCGATTACACCTGCGCGGCCTGCGGCTACGAGAACCCTCTGCCGGTGAAGTTTTGTGGCGAGTGCGGGGCGGGAATGGCGGCACTGCGGAAAAAAGAGGTGAAGAAGCGGAGTAGCGCCGGCATCCCGCCGGTATAGTGTGCCGCCGAGACTGCGGCGCACGAGCTTCAGGTCAAGCAACCGTGAATCTATTTCAACCCAAACCCATTTGGTCCGCCGGCCTCATCTTGCTAGTCGCAAATTCTCTCCTGCTGGCGGGAGTGGCCAGAATCCAGGGACGAGTGACGAACGGCACCACGGGCCAGCCGGTCGCAAGCCAGACTCTGCAACTCCTGATGCCGCGCGGTGGAATGCAGCAGGTGGCGACCGCCGCAACCGAAGCCAACGGCCGCTTTGTTTTTTCGCCGAACGACCTCGATACCACTTCCTTCTACCTGCTGCAGGCGACTTACCAGGATGTGAATTATCACGCGCCGGTCAGGTTTGACGCGGAGGGCGCGGCCCAGGTCGAGGTCACGGTTTACGACTCCACGCGCACCGCGCCGCCGCTGCGGATTCAGTCCGCGCGCCTTGTCGTGCACCCCGAAGGCGGCAAGCTGCACGTGCAGGATATGTTCGCCGTGCGCAACTCCGCTGCGCCGCCCCGCAGTTACGTCAACCCGGAAGGCACGTTCCGGCTGCGGCTTCCCCAGACCGCCGGCGAGCCCACGGCGGCGGTGGCGGGAATGATGAACATGCCGCTCCCCGAAACCCTAAGTCCCGGGCAAACGCCGGGAGATTTCTTCCTTCAGTACCCCCTCAAGCCGGGCCTGACGGTGGTGATGGTGGCCTATGAGATGGATTACGTCGCGAACCAGGTAGAGCTGAAGGACGCCGTCGCCTATCCCATCGATCGCGCCGAACTGCTCGTCTCGCCTCCGGGCCTGGCCGTGAACTCGCGACTGTTCCAGCCTGCCGGCGTCGACTCGGAAACCGGCGGCCAGAGGTACTCGGCAGAAAACCTGGACGCCAACACTGCCCTGGCTGCCGTCATCAGCGGTCGAGTGGGACCGGGCGAACCCGTTGCCCCGCAGGCCGGGGGGGAAGTGAAGACCCTTCCTACCTCAATGACGCGGCTGGGCGGGCCGCTGCTGGCCTGTTTCCTGCTCGTCCTGCTGTGGGGGTTGGGCGTGGGCCTGGCCAAGGAGTGGCCCAGGCTGAGCGCCCAGAAGACCGCCAGTCAGCTTCAGAAGGAGCTTGCAGCTGAGGCGGAGGCGTTGTTTAATTCCCTGGCTGATCTGGACGAACTCTTCGCGGCCGGCAAGATTGCGGAAAAACCCTACTGGAAAGAGCGTCTGGAACTGAAAGCGCGATTGGTGGCGACCTTGAAGAAAGCTCCGCCCGCGCTACTCGACTCCTATGCCACTCGACACACCCCGCGTTAGACCCACACTTGAATTGCGGGACGTTTCCAAACAATTCAGTGATTTGCGCGCCTTGAGTAACGTGTGCCTGCGCATTGAGCCCGGCGATTCCATGCTGCTCTATGGGCCGAACGGCGCGGGAAAGACCACCCTGCTGCGTGTGCTCTCGACCTTGGCACGGCCGACCGAAGGTCAAGTCCTGTTCGCCGGCGCCGACGTGCAGCGGAATCTCGCCGCGACGAAGGCAGCAATCGGGTTTATCTCCCACACGACCTTCCTTTATGGTGAGCTGAGCGCTCGCGAAAATCTGGAATTCACCGGGAGGCTGTTCGGCCTGCCGAATTTGCAGCAGCGGATGGACGCCGTGCTTGACCTCTTCCGCCTCCGCGAGCGGGCCAAGACACCGGTGCGCGAACTTTCGCGGGGATATCAGCAGCGCGCTTCCCTGGCACGGGCGTTTCTGCACGATCCGCAGTTCTTGCTGCTGGATGAGCCCTTCACGGGCCTCGATGCAGCCTCCGCCGAGTCGCTACAGGAACTGCTGCAGCGATTGCCAGAACAAGGCAAGGCGCTGGTGTTCTCCACGCACAATTTTGACCAGGGTACGGCCATCGCGCAACGGCTTGTGGCGCTGGAAAGCGGTAGGGTTCGTTTCGACGGCCCGCTCAGCCTCGCCCCCCTCCCGGCATTGCGCATCACGGCGCAGGGGAAAGAAATTCGGAAAAGTGAATAGTGAATTCCGCAGCGTCCAAATCTGATCGCTGACCGCTGGCGGCTGGTGGCTTAATGCACACGCTCCGGGTCATCTGGGCGATTTTCTCGAAGGACATGCGCGTCGAGTGGCGCCACCGCGAGACGCTCGCCTCCATGTCGATCTTCGGCGTCCTGGTCGTATTCCTGTTCAATTTTGCTTTCGAACCAGCGCGTGAGGAAACGCTGCGCCTGCTGCCCGGCCTACTATGGGTTGCCTTTGCCTTCGCAGGGGTGTTGGGCTTCAACCGTTCATTTGCGGCGGAGCGGGAGAACGCGGCGTTCGAAGGCATGCGACTGGCGCCCGTCGATCCGGGAGCAATCTACCTCGGCAAGATGCTCGCGAACCTGTTTTTTCTGGGCATCGCCGAGGTCATCGTGGTGTTCGCCGCGAGCCTCTGGTATAACTTCTCTTTCGTGCCTGCACTGGGGCGTTTCGCGCTGATCACCTTTCTCTGCACGCTGGGCTACGTCGCCGTGGGCACGACCTTCGGGGCCATTGCCGCCAACACTCGCATGCGCGAGGTCATGCTTCCCGTGCTGCAGTTTCCAGTCGCGGTGCCGATTTTCATCGCGGGGGTGGAAGCCTCGACCGGGGCGCTCAAGGGCGATCCTCTCGGCGACTATGCAGGCTGGATCAAACTGGCGGCGGGATTCAGCGTGGTGTTTGTGGTCTTGTCGTATCTGTTGTTTGAGTATGTTTTGGAGGAATAGTCTCTGGGCGCAATACAGTTCACATAAGGGGTTTGAGGAAATTACTTCTCAACTCGTGCCGGGGTGACCCCCTCACCCGGCGCTTCGCGCCACCCTCTCCCTCAAGGGGGCGAGGGCAGTAAATTTAAATCACCTCTCCCCTCGCCCCCTTGGGGGAGAGGGGTCGGGGGTGAGGG
>PMYF01000639.1 GCA_003171295.1 Acidobacteriota bacterium
AAAAGCAGCATATCAGCGGTTACTGACGATAAATGAATCTTATCGTAAGTAAGAATCAAGAAGATAATTGGCAGGTCGGCCAACTATACCCTACCCTTGAAATGAGAAGTTTTCGGGCCTTTCGGACCACGGCGCCAGCCAGAGGGAGAACCGAATGAAATTCAATGATGAAGCGACTGGAACTCTTGTTTCCCTGGGGTCTGTAGTAAGCGCAGGCCGGAAGTCCGTGGCTGCGGAGAGCGTGACATGCTGGGGAGCCAGTTCCCTGCCCCGCCTGACTCAGGCCAGCCCAGTCCCCACTTTGGTAAGTTTCCAGAACGCGGTCCGTCTTGGGCGCGAGCGCTGTGCCGGCCGCGTGAAGGCCCGCCGTGAGCCCGCGCCGGTTGCGGCCCGCCAAGGAGGTGCCTGATGCCCAAGCCAGTCTCCTGGTGCTATCGCGCCCATGAGGTGCGAGAGAGGGCCCGGCACTCCAAGACCCAAACCTGGACTCGCCGCGACATTGAAGACCTATTCGAGGTCAAGCGCGCCTCGGCGCAGACCCTGATGAAGGCCATTGGCGGTATCCAGAACGTGGGAGGCACCCACCTGGTTGATCGCGAAGTGCTGCTGGAGTTCCTCGATCAGACAATTGCGGCCGATGACGTCTCGGGCGCTGTACGCTCCCGCCGCGAGGAAGCCGCTTCCCCGCCCCAGCCGAAGCGGATGAAGTTTTCGCTGCCGGGTGAGCTGAAGTCCGTGATGGCGGCCGACCTTCCGGCGAATATCGAGTTCGTGCCAGGCAGACTATCGATCAGCGGACGAGGGTCCGAAGAGATCATTGAAGCCCTCTACTTGCTGGCCCAGGCTCTTCAGAACGATCTGAGAACGATACAGGGACTTCTCGATCCCTTACCCGAGCGCCCTCAGGTCGCCGACAACGAGCTGCGCAAGTTGTTTGCCGATCTGGAGATGCGCGAAGCGCACAATACCAAGACGGAGGTAGCGCCGGGGTAGCCCTTCAATCAAGCCCATACGGGAAACAGAAACGTCATCTCAGCGTGCTGCAGTGTTCTGACCGTTTCCCGGTCCGGAAATCAGAAAATCTTCCCAGTTGACGCTCGCGACACCGTTCCGCCGAGCAATCTCCTCATCGCCGGGCGCGGAGATCATTAGGGGCGTGAATGCCGGGTTGCGGCGGCAGAATTCAAGCAGGCCGCGAAGGGCCAAGGCATCGAATTTTCCGGTTTTGACCTCCACAGCCCACTTCCCCCAGCTCCCATCCAAAACAGCATCGACCTCCAGCGGCTCCTCGCGCCAGTACATCACCTGTTGGCCCTGGTTGATCGCGAAGGCTAGACAAGCATTTTCCACCCAAAAGCCGAAGCGAGCAGGTTCGCGAACTGAATCGGGAGCGCCATCGGGGTGCATGGCCGAGAGTAGGGCGTTGTTCAGCGTCACGAGCTTTGGCGGAGAGGCCCGGCGTCTGCGAACCTGCTTTGAGTACTTCTCCAGCGTTGCAACAAGATAAGCGTCCTCGAGCAGTGCCAGATAGTTTGCGATCGTTTCGAGAGCGCCGCTGTCCTGAAGCTGCCCCTGCAGTTTTTGCAGGGAGACGATCTGAGCGGGCGAACCGGCGGCAATGGCGAATACCTGGCGGAGCAGCGCGGGGCGCCGCACCGCTCCCTGTGCCAGCACATCGCGGCCAATCGCGGGCTCGATAATGGCGTCGCGCACATAGGCGCGCCATCGTGCGGGGACCTTTTCGAATTCTTGAGCGCCGGGATAGGAGCCGAAGCGAACCAGATTGCGGGCGGCCTCGCGGGGCGAAAGACGAAAAACAGTTGCCAGAGAGGTGGCAGGCCAATGACTCAGGGTTAGCCGTTCGAATCGTCCGGCCAGACTCTCCCGGGAGCCTGTGGCTACGCGAAGGGCCGAAGAGCCGGTGGCTACAACGTGGATGGGAGTATGGCGCCGGCGAGCGCGATCCCAGTGGCTCTTGAGCCGTCCCGCCCAGTCGGAAAGATGATGCACCTCGTCCAAGAGCAAAGCGGCAGTCCCCCGCTGCGCACGTGCCTCCGCCTCCGCCCAACGGCGGTCCCAGAACTCCGGAAGAGCTGCGTCCGGCTCGTCGCCAGCAGCGTACACGGCTTGATCGCCAAACTTTGCGGCTATTTCCAGAAGCAGGGTGGTCTTTCCCAATTGCCGCTGCCCGGTCAGAAGCTGGATGCGGGCGGGCGCGTCTTCACTGAGACAGTCAAGCAGGACGTCGCGGCAGCGATCATAGGCGTTCTGGATCTCAGCCGTAGTCTAATAATTATTCGACCATCTCCGACAACCTCTCAATGTGTGACCGGCAAGGTGGCAGAATCGCCGCATACAGCAGGGCGCCGCAGGAAAGTCGAGGGGCGGTCAAGCGCAGATACGACCTGGACAGGCAATCCCAAAAGCCCTAGCAAGTTTCTTGGCTGAAGGATATCGCTGGCGCGATCTGCGATAAAGCATATCGCGGCGATATCGCAGGTTGCCCCTTGCTATACCCCTACCTGATCGAGGAGCTGCCGCAATGCGTCGTGATATGTCAGCTTGAGCCGGTCGGCATACAGCACAAATCGGTTGTATTGGCTTTCCGGAAGCCTGATTGCCAAATGTCGGGTTGGTTCGGCGACGGCAATGCGCCGCCGCCGTGGACGATTGACAGTCTGCTCACGGCTCACAAAGCCGTGGGCGGCTGCCGCCGCATCGACCTCGCGCAGTGCCAAAGGTGCCGTCCGCGTTGCAGAAGGGAATGCTGTAAGACGCTGAGTCAAAGCGGCTTGAGGGTCAGGCTGGGGTGTTCCCTGGTCGTCTGGTGGTAGTCCGAATTTACCGTTCACGGTGCTCCTCCGTGGGGGTTGTTGGCTGGAGTTCTTCGACGAGTTCTGTGGCGAAGTCGTGGATGTTTTGGTAGGCGGCATCCAGGTTGCCCACCTTTATTGCTCTGTCTTTTAGTTCGGTCAAGGTCAACCTCTCCACAAAGACCGCCTTGTAGGCAAGCCTGTCGGCGATGGTTGTGCGAAAGCGGGGGATATTTGTCGCCGTAATCTCTGCCTCAAGCTGCCTCTGAACCGATGAAACCGGGGCTCCGGGCGCGGGTGTCCGGGTCAGGAGTATCTTGTAGGGGATCCTCCGTTTTGCGTCGTAGCGCTGGACCACCTTCTCCTCGTCGCGGATGGTGCGGATTGCTTTACCGGCCTGCCTGACGTCTACGGCACTGGCCTGTAGCGGCACAATCACAAAGTCGGAGAGCGCAATCGCACGTGACACCAGGAGGCTTGCCGTACCCTCAAGATCGATGATGACGAATTGATGGTTGAGGCGCTCTACGTGCTCCATCAGGTTTGACTCCTTGATCCCGCCTATTACCTCCAGCGTTGACGCAGTGTTGCCGTTCTCCTTCCAATCGAGGATTGGCTGATTCGGGTCCGCATCGAGAACGCAGACCTTTGCTCCGCGTTCAGCGAGGTAGGTAGCGAGAAGAAGCGCTGTTGTGGACTTGCCTGCGCCTCCCTTCGGGTTGCTCATCGCGATGATCGGCATTATGTCTCTCTTCCTTTTCAAGGCTCGTTCGCTGCGTTCTTATTTGTTGCAATCTTATCGCATATATGTTTCTACGATATCGTTGCCTGCACACAACTTGTAACGATATCGCTGCGCTATGCATATCCCAATGTAATCACATTACTTAGTACATCGTTGGATTGCATTATCGCTGCCACATTTCTGCGACATGGCTATATTACCATATCGCTCTTTGAATGCAATAGATGCCGCAACGATATTGTTTACTGCATAGATGCATGCTATTCTCGTGCTCATTTATCGCGCTTTGCGCTTTTCCTTGTCGCGCCTATATCGCAGGTTTTGCCGCGGCCCTAACGCTCTGGATGTCGCACCGATATTGTTTGTCGCTCCACCTTGCCGGCTCTTTAGTCAGCGTGATTTCGGCATTCTGGTCAGCTCGAATCGGAAGAAGTTGGCCAGAATCCCTGCGTGAGCAGCAGAAATCTAGTTGGAGACGTGGGCTGCGACCCAGGCTTGTCTTCCAGGCGGACCCGCAGCCACAGTGAAGGGCGTAGACAAAGACCAAGCGGCAGTTGAAGACTCGGCACACATTGGAGATGGTTGGTGGCCATGGCGTTTTGCCCCAACAGCTCTCCGGCTCTCTACGTTGAATCAAAGGCCTTGGAGCCTGGGGATCTGGCGACCTGCCGAGATATGGCACCTCTTCTGGCGAGACTCGTTTGCGGAACAAGGATTAGATCACAGCTCTCATGATTCCGCAGCCCATCGCACCGCACTCCGTGAGGAAACCGCACCTCACCTGGTCCGTAAACATGGCAGTTCAGCAGCCGACCCCTACCGTCCGCTCGAAAAGGCCAGTGCGGCGTTTAAATTGAGCAACTCCCGCGGCCGGGATTGCCAAATACAGATCCGCGTCGCCCTTGGCCGAAAGGAAAGGCATCGTGAAGAAACGGCCCTGCCTCTAGGCTGCGGGTTTTGTACATCTCGACATCCAACCATGGCGTCAATAAGTGGAACCATTTGAGTCAACAGGGAAGGGAAGCACTAAACAATCGGCGTCCATCTACAGACGCCCTATTCTGTCCCGGATTGTGCGATTTTCCCCTCTTCTCCCGTACTTGAGTGGCAGAATCCGCTCGAACCGGCTGATTATTCAAAACTTAGGCTCTCCGCTACCAGCCAAGCACGGCAGGTATACTTGTGAGCGAGCCAATAACCCGTACCTGAGTGGCAGTCTTTTTCCTATCTCTATGCTTTAACGAGGCTTACACCTCTGGCTGCCAATCAGGTACGGTAACAACTCCAGCTATCGCGGAATTACTCCCGTACTTCCTTGGCAGTAAAGGCCACATCATATTGATTCTGATCGTCTTACCATCTACCACTTCATTCACCATTTCTCTGCTAAACCCAAATCGAGGCCTAACTCCGTACCTCGTTGGCAAATCTGCACCTAAGCGACTCATTCTCAGCCAGATCCGCCCCCAACCATGCCCACTAGCACTGCCGCACACGAACCCATCTATTCCCGTACTCCGTTGGCAGAACTTATCCTATCTAATTCATTCTACTTGACATCCATCCGTCCCTGTCCCGGGGACCACCGTCCATCCACCAGCACGCCTCTGCCAAAACGACTTCAAATCCTGCTCTCCTGGACGTTACCCCTGGAACCCGACATGTGATACCCATCTGTGACCCAGGTCCGCCCCGCCACAATCTACAATTTGCACATCTTCCACACCGTTGACATTCGTCCTCGCCCTCTTCTATACTCGCGCCGCATCCCTCGGAAGGATGAACTTCCGGGGGCTCGATTACTACCCTCAATCCCAATCGCGGAAAACTGAACAACGCCAAGGACCACGTCACTATCTTCCCCATTTTGTGCTCCTTAACTATGACCACCCGCCACACATGCAAACCTCCCGGCCAGGCGCCGCATCTACAACTCTTCTATGCGGAACCCCGCCCTTTATGGGTAGATCCCCCGTACTTGCATGGCAAATTCCCCGTACTTCAATGTCAGATTCTCCGTACCTCGTTGGCAGCATCGCCGTAGTTGATTGGTACTCGCTCCGTACCCGATTGGAACCAACCCCGTACCTGCTTGGCAAATACCCCGTACCCCGTTGGCACCAAATCGCCTTTATCTATCGTGTTATTAAACGGTTGCAAAAAACCAATGTGCTTTAGTTTTGTTTTAGCTTGTTCTTACATTTAATATCCAGCATCATCAGCACGAGGCCAGGAAATGTCGCGGAAGCAGCTCCCTTCAACCACACCACAAATCGATCTCATCCCTTTTGCTGATGTTGATCTCATTCGATTCGAAAAGAATCTCTTGCAAATTGGTTTCTTCGCAGCTCAGGACGAGCGCAAGGGCGGCCCTCCGTTTATTCGCCGCATTGAAAACACAGTGAACCGCGACGGCCAGCGGATCAGCGTGGTAATCGAATTCCGAGCAAGCATTGGACTCCCCTCCACCGCCGACAGGGACAAGTTCATGGCCTTCCTGAAGATTGCGGCTGAACAACGCGCGCGTTACGGGCGAATCTCAAACCCGATTAGGTTCACAGGCTATCGACTCCTCCAGGAACTTGGGCTAAACGATTCCGGGCCCAATTACGAAGACCTCAATTCGTGGGGCGAGCGTATGGCGACGACCACGATCACCTCGAGGCAAGTCATTTTCTTTGCGTTGTCCAAACGCTACGCGAACAAGACAATCCATGTCTTCGAAAGTTTTCAGCGAGTAGGTAAGCAGTCAGGCAGCGCGCGATCTGAGGAGTTCGAGGTTGTCCTGGCG
>PMYF01000629.1 GCA_003171295.1 Acidobacteriota bacterium
CCGCAGATTCTCTCCGGCTACGGTGGCCCTGTGGCCATCGACCCGAGCAAGAGCATCAATTGGTACGTAAACAACCAGGCAGGAGTCGCCATTTATCTGTGCTCGCAGCCAGATCCATGCACGCCCGCCTCGTTCGGCACAAGCCCGGTGGTCACAGACGCGGACGTNNAGTTGCTCATCGGTACTTGCCGCGTCTGGCGCGGCCCGGCCAGCGGCGCGGGCTGGACCGCGGGCAACGCGATCAGCCCCATCCTGGGTAGCGGAGCCATGGACGTTCCCTGCAATGGCGACGGACTCATCCGAGCCATGGCCGCCATGCTGCTTCCCTCCGGCAGCGAGGTCATCTATGTGGGCATGTATGGCGCCGCAAGCCTTGGCGCCAACCTGCCCGGCCATATACTGAGCGCGACCTTGGATCCCACCTCCGGCGCTGTGCCGGTGTGGCAGGATCTCACGCTGAATCCCGTCGTCAATGACGCCCGCTCGTTGAACTCCAAAAACTTCGATATCTCCAGCGTCACGATCGATACTCACGATCCAACCGGCAACACGGTGTACATAACCTTGGCTGGCATGGATAGCTCGGCCGCAAGAATCCAGGTCGTGTACCGTTCAACCAACGGAGGCGCAACCTGGACCGGCATCACGGCGAACCTACCTCTCGCGCCCGCCAACAGTCTTGCCATCGATCCGCAAAGTGCAAACACGGTCTACGTCGCCACGGACCAGGGCGTGTACTTCACCACGCAGGTTGCTAACTGCGCGCAATCGTCCTCCAACTGCTGGTCGGTGTTTGGCTCGGGTTTGCCCGCCGCTCCCGCCGTGGCCCTCAGCGCCGCTCCCGCCACGGCTTCCGCGCAGGTGCTGGTGGCGGCCACTTACGGGCGAGGCCTGTGGCAAACTCCGCTGTGGAGCGCGGGCACGAGCCTTACCACCGCGGTCGCAAGCCCCGCACCACTCGCCTTTTCCAGCCAGGTCTTCGACACATCCAGCAGCCCGTTGGCCGTTTCCCTGGAAAATACCGGCAGCGTGGCTCTGGCGCCCACCTCGATCTCGATGAGCGGCGACTTCAGTGAGACCGACGACTGCGTGAATGAGTCCATCGCCGCGGGCGCGAGTTGCACCATCGAAGTCTCGTTTACGCCCCAGGCGACCGGGTCGCGGAGCGGCGAAATGACCATCTATGCCAACGTAGATGGCGGACAGCTCACTGTGGACCTGGCCGGAACCGGAGCGCCGGCCGGCGCGGTCAGCCTCACGCCCTCGACTTTGGGCTTCGGCGATGTTGAAGTGCGAACCACCTCCACGCCGCTTCAGGTTACCGTCGCCAACAGCAGCTTTTCGGCCATCGCCATCGGCAGCGTCAGTATTACGTCTCCCTTCGTCATCGCCAGCAACTCCTGTGGCACAACCAGCCTGGCGGCAGACGCCGATTGCCAGTTGGAAATCGAGTTCGAGCCCACCGCCGCCGGCGCCTCCTCCGGCTTGCTCACCTTCACTGACGGGGCGGGTACGCAAACCGTAGTGTTGAACGGGACCGGAGAGTCCGCGCCCACCGACACGCTGAGCGCCACGTCGCTTTCGTTTCCCGCGACGGCAGAGGACCAGCTTTCCGCCGCGCAGTCCGTCACCATCACGAATACGGGAGGCGAGCCGCTCACCTCAATCTCCATCGCGGCAAGCTCGCAGTTCCAGGAATCGAACACATGCGGGACACAACTGGCGCCGGGCGCCGTCTGCACCATCAGCGTGCAATTCGCTCCCACGCAGACGGGCGCGGTCACCGGCACACTGACCGTTGCCGACATTCTGCGCACGCAGACCGTATCGTTGAGCGGAACCGGGCTCGCGCCAGCGTCCTTCAGCGTCAGCCCCCCCAGCCTGGCCTTCACCAATCAGCAGCCGGGAGTGGCCAGTTCGCCGCAGACGCTCACGGCCACCAACAGCGGCGGAGCGTCGATGGCCAATATCGGCTTTGCCTTCACCGGCAGTGCTGCCTCCAGTTACTCCGTCAGCTCCACCACCTGCGGCTCATCGCTTGCCAACGGAAACAGTTGCACTGCGCAGATCGTCTTCACTCCATCCGCCACCGGTTCCATCTCGGCTGCCCTGGTCATCTCCTCGTCTACTTCCGGCGTCGCCGCGGCTTCGGTGCCGCTGAACGGCTCGGGGCAACTGGCCACGGGCTTGGCCACAAATCCGTCGCAAATCGCCTTTCCCGTGATTGCCGCGGGCCAGTCCAGCTCGGTGCAGCCGGTCACCATCACCAACTCCTCCAGCTACGCCATCGGCTCGGTTGCGCTCGTCGCTACTGCGCCGTTCAACGTCACGCAAAGCACCTGCAACAGCAGCCTGGCCGCGGGCGCGAATTGCACCGCTTCGGTGGTTTTTCAGCCGAGCGCTGGCGGTGCGGCCTCCGGCACGCTGACGGTTAGCTCCCCCGTCGTCGCCACGCCAGCCACCGTGGCGCTCTCTGGAACCGGCTTCGATTTCAGCTTGGGCATGACCGGCTCTGCCAGCCAGACCGTGGCCAGCGGTCAGACCGCGAACTACAGCGTACAGATTTGCGGCACCGGCGGATGTGTGCAGAATCCGACCCTGCCCGTCGGAGGTACGTTCACCTTTCAGTGCGGCACGCTGCCCAGTAACGCGCTCTGCGTATTCAACCCCGCCTCGGAAACGTTGAGCGCCGGCGTTCAGGGAAACATCAAAGTGGAAGTCTCCACCGGTAGCAGCTCGACAGCGCGCCTGCAGAAGCCGGATCCTGGGCGACCGGCCTTCTGGCACCCGCTCCCGCTCGCCTGCGGCCTGCTTCTGCTCCCTCTCGCCCTGAAGCGCCGCCGGAGGGTCTTTTTGCTTCTCGTCCTGGCGGCCGTACTGGCCGGAGGAGTCTCCAGTTGTACAAGTTCCGGGGGAGGATCAGGTGGAAGTTCCAGCGGCGAAAGCAGCGGCTCCGGCGCGGCGGCGGGAACGTACACCATTCCCGTCAGCGTCACGTCCACCGGCATCACACAGACGGTAAACCTGACATTGACGGTCGACTAACGCATTTCTACCAATGGTGTATAGGGTTCAAGACCGCAAAGTTGACGCGAACCCCAGTGAGCGGCAACCTTCGAACCATTGAGCACTCTTGAGGATTGGGAGAAATGCCTTAAGCGAGCGCGCAGAGCTGCGCGTACAGACCGGGGCGCAATAGGGGACCGGCTATACTTAATCTTCGACAAACGCCGGCAAAATCCGCGCAGGAACACTGTGGGCGCGCCGGGGTGGGAAAGAGCAGAGAATGGCTGCCAAAGTAACCGTCGAAGACGTGGAACGTGTGGCTGAGCTGGCGCATTTGGAACTGGCGCCGGAAGAGACGGAAGCCATGTTGCGCGACCTCAACGCGATTCTGGACTACGTGGCTGAACTGAACGAGCTGGATACCAGGGACGTGGCGCCCCTCGCCCAGGTAAGCGAGCTGGAGAATGCCACCATCCTGCAACCGCGTGCCGACCGGGTGGAACCCTCGCTCGATCGCGCCGCCGTCCTGCCCCAGGCGCCGGAGACCGACCGGGTTTTCTTCAAAGTGCCCAAGGTGATTGAACGGTAGAACTGGGGGCGATCTTGCCGAACAAAAGGGAAAGGATGCGGGTGAACGCATGTCAATGCTCGAAGATTTTCAGAAGGGCATACCGCTGACGCCTGAGCTGGAGAGGCTCAAGGCGGGGCTGGAGAAGCTGCCAGCGGAAGCTGCGGAATCGCGAACGCAACTCCCTCCTGAGTGGGAAAGACAGCGCCTTGAAAGGCTTTTTGATAGCGCGGCGAAGCACGCAACTGACATGAATCACCGGGCAGCTCAAGGCAGCATTGATATTGGTAAGGAAAGAACACAGTATTTTGAAAAGATCGCGTTGATGTGCAGTGCCACAATTGCCTTGGTAGTGTCATTCGTTGGCTCACACGCAGGACGGCTTCAACCCGTTTGGCTGCTGCGTTCTGTATTGATCCTCCTCGTGCTAGCGATGGTTGCAGCGATCTACAGGAACTGGCGGTTCCCGTTCTACGTGTTGGCGGGCTATATGAAGCAGGAACTTGAGGCTAAGCAGGATAAAGAGCGCTGTCGGCGGGATTTGATCGCAGGCGTTCCGACATTTGACTTGGAAGATGGTACGACGATTGATGTACCAACCTTTCTCGTCGAATTTGCTAAGACAGATAAGACCTTTGACAAACGGATTGAAGAAGTCAAAAAATGTGCGGACTCTGCTTTTAGCGTTGTAAAGCTGGTGGAACGTGCAGCACTTCTCCTAATTGTCCTGGCTATGATGCTCCTGGTAGCACTTGCTTGGATCAACTTTTAGCAGTTTAGCTGTGCTCGGAACGAAGACCAGGTCTATGACGACAGAAACCTTTATTGAGAAACCGAAGACGCTCGCCACTCTGCGCGCCGAGATTGCCGATGGCCGCACCAAAGCCGCGGACCTTGCTGCCGGTTACTACCAGCGCATCGAGAAGCTCAACCCACGGCTGAACGTCTACCTGAGCCTCACCAAGGAACGCGCGCTGGCGCAGGCCGCGCGCATCGATGCCATGGCGGCTAAAGGCGAGCCGTTGCCGCTGCTGGCCGGCATTCCCGTGGGCATCAAGGACGTGCTGGTGATGCAGGGCGCACCTTCCACGGCAGGCTCCAAAATTCTCCAGGGCTACCGGCCGCCCTACGACTGCACGGCCGTTGCGAGGCTCGAAGCCGCGGGCGCGGTACTGCTGGGCAAGCTCAACTGCGACGAGTTCGCCATGGGCTCCTCGAACGAGAACTCGGCCTACGGCCCGGTGCGCAATCCCGCCGATCCGGAGCGGGTTCCCGGCGGTTCGAGCGGCGGCTCGGCCGCGGCCGTCGCGGCGAACCTTGCCGTGGCGACCCTTGGAACCGATACGGGCGGTTCCATCCGCCAGCCGGCCAGCTTCTGCGGTGTTGTAGGCGTGCTGCCCACCTACGGCCGCGTCTCGCGCTACGGTCTTATTGCCTTTGCCTCCTCGCTCGACCGCATCGGCCCGTTCGCGTCGAACGTGCGCGACGCCGCCACGCTGCTCGGCGTCATTGCCGGCCACGACCCGCACGACGCCACCAGTTCTCCGGCTCTGGTTGAAGACTACGCCGCTGCTAGCGATATTCCTGTCCAAGGCCTGCGCATCGGTGTGCCGTCAGAGTACTTCGGCGAGGGCCTCGACCCCGAGGTGCGCGCCGCCATCGGGAAGGGAATCGACGCGCTAAAAGCCGCCGGATGCACGGTGAAGCCGGTCTCGCTGCCGCACACCAAATATGCCGTTCCCACCTACTATCTGGTGGCTACGGCCGAGGCCAGCGCCAACCTCGCCCGCTTTGACGGCGTGCGCTACGGCTACCGTTCGCCCAAATCGGCAACGCTTTCCGATATGTACTCGCACTCGCGCGACGAGGGCTTCGGCGCCGAGGTCAAGCGCCGCATCTTCCTCGGCACCTATGCGCTTTCCGCCGGGTACTACGACGCCTATTACCTCAAAGCCCAGCAGGTACGCCGTCTCCTGGCCGAGGAGTTCCTGCGCGCGTTTGCCGAGGTCGATGCGATTGTGACGCCTACCTCGCCGTTCCCGGCCTTCAAGATCGGCGAAAAGACCGGCGATCCGGTAGCGATGTACCTGGCCGACATTTATACGGTGACCGCGAGCCTGGCGGGCATCTGCGGCGTCACCGTGCCCTGCGGCACGGCCAGGGCCGGCCTCCCGGTGGGCATGCAAGTGTTAGCTCGCCACCTGGGCGAGGCCACGGCCTTCCGCGTAGCGCGGGCCGTGGAAACTGCGGGGATTCAGGAGTAAGGGCCATGAAGCAGGGCGCAGTTTTCGCAGTTGTGGCGCTGGTGGCAACCATCGGCGCTGGAGTCTTTGGTCATGCCGCTCCGCGCAAGTCCCACACCGTCGTCCTCGGCGCGGTCAAGCGCGTGCCTTACTCGCAGGCCGGTGATCCGTCTGGCGCGGCCGCAGGGGAAGACGCGCTGAAGATTCGCGCCCTCCTGGTCGACGGTGTCCTGAAAGAGTGGACCACCGGTGACGCGCACGACGTCACCGATCGCAGCTTTGTCGTGCGCCGCGTCATCCGGCTCAACGACGCCTTGCCCACCGACAAGCCCGTGCCCGGCGACAAGCCCGCCGCGGCGGGCCACTGGGTGTGGCAGCGCGGGCCGTGGCTGCTGGTGGACCGCGTAACCGGCCATGTGACTGCGCTTCACTTGCCCGACTACGATCCTGGCGTGAGCCAGATAAGCTGGTTCCGCGATTACGCGGCGTACTGCGGCGTGACGTCGAGCGGCAAGAGCCTCTATGCCGTCGTGGCGCAGATCGCCGCGCGCAAGCCCGTCCTGGCGAAGAAGCTCGCGGCCTTCGACGCCGGGAATGATCCCCGGCCGGCTTGCGCGCCGCCCGATTGGCAACGCGAGCCGTTGCGCGTCACTTTTCATCCCACGGGCAAGGACGACGCCAGCTACGGGATCGTTCCCGGCTCGGCCGTGCTGGTGGAAGACACGGGCGACGAAGAGGAGACGCCGGAAGCGCCTGTGGCGAAGTAGCGGTTCAGCAAGTCCAAGTCAGCGCGGCGGCGGGCCGGCAGCATAAGGGAAGCCTACGCGGCGAAGTCAAGCGTTCGGGAGGTGCATTCAGGTATTTCTCCCACCCTCAAGAGTGCCTAATTCTCCAGAAGGTTGCCGTTCACTGGGGTTCGCGTCAACTTTGCGGTCTTGAACCCCTATGCACCATTGAGAAATGCATTAGCGCCGCTCTTCCTTCCACCAGTTCCAAAGCACCCAGAGCATGAACCCTATCGCCAGGCCCATAGGAATCAGCCACAGCGATCCTTCATGAAACTCCACCGTCATGGAGACATTCCCCTTTCCGCCCTCCGTTTGCGGCGCGCATGGCATCCCTCAAGCGCGCCGGAAGGCCTCGTGCCTCCAGATGACGCCCTTCTTGATAAGTAAGGGGTAGCCAATTCGTAAGGGCTCTATAAAGGGGGGAACGTGCACATGGCCGCCGCCTGCCGCCTGCCGCGTCTTGACACCGAACCGGCCGCGCATTTCTTATCGTTGTAGGCATTCTTCTGGCATCCCGGGCAGGACACGTGTGGCTCAAGCCGCTTCTCTCGCGCCTGGATGTCGGAATTAGTGCTGTGTCGAACAGGAAGCAGGCGGCAGAAGGGCCATGAGTTGCGTGTGGGCAGGGACGGAAATCCGGTCCCGGCCTCCGTGAGCGGACCCTCCTTCCAGAACCCGGACCCGAGAAGACCGAGGCCTGGGTACCTTTCCCGGAGACAAATTTCCTTGTTAGGCGCCGGCAGCAATGGCCGGGTAGGCCTATGCCCGAAGCTGCCGAGTACCGGCCGCTAGGGCGAGGAAAGGACGAGAGCCAGGCATGAATGTTGAGGCAAGTTTCGCATGGTGGGCGGCTGCGCCCGCCCCGGGAGCTGGGAGCGGCTTTTCCATGCTGCTTCCCATACTGCTGTTTATTCCGCTGCTCTATCTGCTCATGATCCGGCCGCAGCAGAAGCGGCAAAAACAGTGGCAGCAGATGCTGACCGGCATCAAATCCGGGGACCGGGTTACGACGGCGGGAGGCATTCGCGGCACCATCCTCTCCATCAAGGACGATTCGATCGTGATTCGCGTGGCGCCGGATAATCTGAAGCTGGAAGTGGCCAAGAGCGCGATTGCTTCGGTTACCACTCAGGAGGGCTCTTCGAACTCCTAGGGCCAAACCTCCTGGCTTTTGGATGAGCGATTCAGAACCATGAAAAAGAATCTGAAAAACAAAATTGCCCTGATTATCGCGGTTCTTTTGATCTGTCTGTACGGCATCTTCGGAATCCCGTCGGGAATCAGTGGAAAAGCGTTGCTGAGCGCCATTTCCAGCCGAATTCATATGGGTCTCGATCTGCAGGGCGGGGCGCACCTGATCCTGCAGGTGCAGGTGTCGGAGGCGGTCAATGCCGAAACCGACAATTCCGTGCAGGAGATCCAGCAGGATCTGAAGAAAGCCAACCTGGCCTTTTCCCAGGTGGTCAAACCCGATCCCAACAAGCCGGATGTCATGCGCATCGAGGGCACCTCTCCGGCGCAATCCGACACGGTCAACTCGCTGCTCGGCGGCGCCAAGTACGCCAATGAATACGATGTGTCCGGCGGCTCCGACAACAACTGGACCCTGACCATGAAGCCGCTCTTCGAGAGCGACCTCGACAGGCGCACGGTCGAAGAGGCGATTGAGACCATTCGCGACCGCGTGGATGCGCTGGGCGTGAGCGAACCGCTGATCCAGGAGTACGGCCTGGGCGCCAACCAGATTCTGGTGGAGTTGCCCGGTATCAGCGACCTGGACCAGGTGAAGAACGTGATCAAGTCCACGGCCCGCCTTGAAATCCATGCCGTCGACGGCGGCCCGTTTCCCAGCGAGGACGCGGCCCTGCAAAGCGTGAACGGCGCCCTACCGCCCAATGACGAGATTCTGCCCTTCACGGGCGATCTGGGCGGCTCGAGTAGCACTTCTTATTACGTGATCGAGCGTTCCTCCATCGTGGCCGGCAGCGATTTCCGCTCCGCTCAGCCGGGTGTGAATTCGAACACCGGGCAAAAACAGGTGAATTTCACTCTCACCGACGAAGCGGGCGACAAGTTCTGGGACTATACCAGCGCCAACATCGGCAAGAGCATGGCCGTCGTGATGGGCGGCACGGTGCGCGAGGTGGCGGTCATCAAGGGCGCCATTCGTGATAGTGGCCTGATCGAGGGTTCTTTTAACCAGAACGAAGTGATGGAGCTCTCCAAGCTGCTGCGGACAGGCGCGTTGCCTGCCTCGCTGAACTACATCGAGGCCAGCACCGTGGGCGCGACGCTGGGCGCCGACTCCATTCGCGAGGGCGTGACGGCCGCCATCGTGGGCATCGTGGTTGTGCTGGTCTTCATGCTCGTCTACTACAAGGGATCGGGCATCAACGCCGATCTCGCACTGATCCTCAACCTGATTATTCTGCTGGGGATTATGGGACTTTCCAGCGCAATATCCAGTGCGTCGGGCGGCGGAGGTTTCACGCTCACGCTCACCTTGCCCGGCATTGCCGGCGTCATTCTCACCATCGGTATGGGCGTGGACTCGAACGTGCTCATCTTCGAGCGCATCCGCGAGGAGATCCGCGCCGGCAAAGCGGCTTCGGCGGCTGTGGACCAGGGCTTTGCTCGGGCCTGGGTAACGATTGTTGATACCCACGTCACCACCATCGTCTCGGCGGCGATTCTGTTTATCTTTGGCACCGGTCCGGTGAAGGGCTTTGCCACCACGTTGACTGTCGGTCTCGCGGCCAACCTGTTCACGGCCGTATTTGTTTCGCGCGTGATCTTTGAGGCGCACCTGAACCATTTGAAACCCGGCGAGATGGTTTCGATTTAGTCGCAAGGAGTAGGGGGAAGACAAGCAGTGGAATTCTTTCATAACCCAAGAGTGAACTGGCTGGGATGGAAATGGTACTTCCTCGCCTTTTCCATGATTTTCAGCGCGGCCGGCATCGTGAAAATGAGCTGGAACTGGTCGCATATTGGCAGCCCGGTTCCGCTGGGCGTGGATTTTCGCGGCGGCACACAAGTGGATGTGCAGTTTGCGCAGCCTCCGGACATCAACGCCATCCGCCATGCCATTGACCTGGCGGGCGTGCGGGACGCCAGCATCCAGACCTTCGGATCGGCGGCCGATCATCAAGTGCTCATCAGCCTGCCGGAACAAACCAATGAGGCGGCGCTCGACGTGGGCCGCCAGGAGATCGAATCGGCGCTGCAGGCCCACTACAACAATTACTTCAACCCCAACACAGGCGTGAAAGTGGACGTAGTGGGCCCCACGGTGGGCCGCCAGCTGGAGAAACAGGCCACGCTGGCCACGCTTTACTCCATGTTGGGCATGCTCGTCTACCTCTGGTTCCGCTTCCAGCTCATCTACGGCGTGGCCGCGGTGATCGCTTGCTTCCACGACACGTTGATCACCGTGGGCGCCTTTGCCCTCACCGGCCGCGAGATCAGTCTGACCGTGATCGCCGCTATTCTCACCCTGGTGGGCTACTCGATGAACGACACCATCGTCGTCTTCGACCGCATCCGCGAAAACCTGCGTATCAGCCGCCGCGAGCCGTTAACCGATCTGGTGAACCGCAGCATCAACCAGACCCTGAGCCGGACCGTGCTCACCTCGGGCCTGACTTTCCTCACCGTGCTTTCCCTGTTTATCTTTGGCGGGCAGGTGCTGAACGGATTCTCCTTTGCTTTGGTGGTGGGCATTCTCATTGGAACTTACTCATCCATTGCCATAGCCGCACCGATGCTGGTGGCCTGGCAAGAAAGGCGCGCGAAAAAAGGCCGGGCCGCCGCGCTGCCTGCAGCAAGAAGGTCGAAGGGTTGAAAACGGATGGGCGAGCTGTTCAATTTGTGCACGAATTCGCAATGGAATATCCTCTCACCGGGGATCCGCCGCACTGACCCGTTGGCTGGTTTCCGCCGGCACATTCGGCACCTGAAAATTGCACCGGTTTTGCAGCACTCTTGGCAGTGGGAGCGCAGTTCTGATAAGGTTTACTCGCCGCATTACGAGATTTTTTCCGTCGGGAACAATTCCCCCTCCCGCGGTGTCTAAAATAGGAGTAACGAAACCCGAACTCCGAGGCTGGCTATGTTTGAAGACTCCACATTCGAATCCGCGAAGAGGATCAAGACCAAGAGTGGCCGCTGGATGTTGTTTACAGGCGGCATCAATGGTGGGGTCCTCGTCCTGCTGATTCTCATTCCGCTGATCTATCCTGAGGCGCTTCCGACAGCGTTGATGGCGACGATATTGACCTTGCCGCCCCCCCCGCCGCCGCCTCCTCCGCCACCGCCGCCTCCTGAAGTGCACGTGGTCCACGTGCAGGCGGAGATGATGAACAATCAGCTCACGGCGCCTACGAAGATTCCGCACAACATTGAGATGGTGACTGAGAAAGAGGCTCCGCCCTCAAACTTTGGCGTGGCCGGCATGGAAGGTATGGGCGGTGGCTCCGGCGCCATGAGCAGCTTCTTCAACAATGCTCTCAAGGTGCAGGCCGCGGCCCCCAAGAAGCTGAATATTTCTGCCGGCGTGGCAGTCGGCTTGCTGGTTCAAAAGACCATGCCCACTTATCCGCCCATTGCCAAGGCAGCGCGCGTACAGGGAACCGTGGTTCTACAGGCCGTCATCTCCAGACAGGGGACCATTCAGGATCTGCACGTGATCAGTGGTCCGGCCATGCTGCAACAGTCAGCGCTGGATGCTGTGCGGCAATGGCGGTATAGACCCTACCTGCTCAACAATGAGCCGGTGGAGGTGGAAACCACCGTCAACGTGATCTTTACCCTGGGTGGGTAATGCAACTTCCGGCTCTCTGCCGCGTCTTGGGCAGAGAACATTCCATTTGACCCGAATGCGAATTCTCAAAGGACCGCATTCCATGGAACTCAACCTCCCGCCGCGTCGGGTTTACTTCAGTCCACAAGAATCTCCTTAGGAGGAACGATTCAGTGATTCTCGCTCAGCTCGCACATTTCGCTTCGCACACGGTCAACAGTCTGGCCCTGTTCCAGGAAGAACAGGTGGTCAGCTTCAGCCCCCTGGGGCTGTGGAATAGCATGGGATGGTTGGTACGCTGCGTCGTCATCGTCCTGTTCATGGAGTCGATCTGGTCGCTGGCCGTCATGATCGACCGTTACCTGTACTTCTCCGCCGCCCGCAAGCAGTCGCGCGAGTTCGCGCCCAAGGTGGCTGGCGCCCTGAAGGACAGCAAGCTCGAAGAAGCCATCAAGATCGCCGATCGCAATAAGAAGTCGCACCTGGCCGAGGTTGTCACGGCCGGTCTGCAGGAATTCCGCGCGTCGGCCGGCACGGCGACCGAGGAAACCATCGCCAGCGCGGGCCGCGCCCTCGAAAGGGCCGAGGCCATCGTCCACGCCAAGCTGAAGAGAGGCCTGGCGGTTCTGGCCACCATCGGCGCCACTGCGCCGTTCGTTGGATTGCTCGGCACCGTCATCGGCATTCTGCACGCCTTCCAGCAGATCGCCACGCAGAAGATCGCGGGTATCGGCGCGGTCGCCGGCGGTATCTCTGAAGCGCTTGTAACCACGGCCTTCGGGTTGTTTGTGGCCATCCCCGCCGTGATGGCCTTCAACTACTTCACCGGGCGCGTCGAGAACTTCGATGTGGAGATGGACAACTCCTCGAGCGAGCTGGTGGATTACTTTATCAAGCAGAGCCATAAGCGCTAGAAGCGAAGCGGCTCGGCTCGGGCGAGAATTTCGCGGGGCGGGAGAGCTGAATCTCTTCCGCCCGGCGGTTTGATGCTCGCGCGGGTTGCTTGAATTCGAGCAAGGCCGGACCGGTTCCGGCAAAAAAATCAAACGCATGGAGCCCACAAAATGGGAATTGCAGTTCGTGACGAAGGGAAAAAAGTCAATTCCAACATCAACGTCACCCCGATGGTGGACGTGATGCTGGTGCTGCTCATCATCTTCATGGTCATCACCCCCATGCTGCAGAACAAGGTCCAGATCGACCTGGCCAAGGTGGACAATCCCACCAACATGGCCGATGCCGACAAGGAGGACGCCGTCGTTGTTGCTGTCACCCGCGACGGGAAAATCTTCCTCGGCCAGAACCCGGTCGATCCATCCCAGCTTGGCAGCCTCGTGCGCGATAAGCTCGCCGACAAGACCGACAAGATGATCTATTTCCGCGCGGACGCGCGCGCGCAGTACAAGGTGGTGGAAGACGCCATCGACGATGCGCGCACGGCCGGCGTCGAAGAAATCGGCCTGCTCACGCAAAGGCGGGAAGGCAATCAGATCGGCGGCGAGTGACGCTGCAACGTGGTTGTCTGTGCAACGATTTTGAAGAAACGAGGAGTTTAAGTCATGGCAATGTCTATGGGTGGGTCGGGCAGCAGCATGTCGGAGATGAACGTGACGCCTATGATCGACATTCTGCTGGTGCTGTTGATCATCTTCATGGTTATCGTTCCGGTGACCCCTAAGGGCTTGGATGCGCTGGTGCCCCAGCCGCCCAAGAATCCGCAACAGCAACAGCCCAGTGACCGCACCATCGTGGTTCAGGTTCTGTACCGCCCCGGCCAGTCCCCGGCGTACAGGATCAACGACACCGACGTGGCCCACGCCGAGCTGCTGCCCAGGTTGACCGAGATCTATGCCAACCGCGCCGAGCGCGTGATGTTCGTCAAGGGCGACGACAACGTGAACTTCGCTTACATCGCCGATGTCATCGATATCGGCAAGGCCGCCAACGTGGACCATATCGGGCTCATGACGCCCAAGATTCAAGCTGGCGAGTAGACTGGCCGTGTCCGGAGACACTTGATCCGGACGCGGGAAAGAGTACAATTTTTCTGCTCGGGTGGCAGTCCGTTCTACCCGCAGCCGGATGGTTGAGATTCCAGACTTGGTCTGCAAGTCCAAGCCTGAAGGAGAAGGATACGAACATGAATGCAGCCGCACGTTTTTGGGCGCTCGCGGTGGCTTTGACCGGTATGGTGCTCTCCATGAGCGGATGTAACCAGCTTCTGGCCCGCGATCAGTTGAATAAGGGGGTGGATGCTTACAAGAGCGGTCACTACGATGAGGCAATCGGGCACTTCCAGAAGGCTACGGAGCTCGATCCTAAACTGCCCATGGCGAAGACCTATCTGGCCACAGCGCTGGCCCAGGATGTGGCCCCGGGAGTCACGACGCCCGACAACCTGAAGACTGCCGCCCAGGCCATCGACATCTTCAAAGAGGTTCTGGCCACCAACCCAAACGATATCAGTACCATGAAGCAGATCGCGGGCATCTATTTCAGTATCAAGGACCTGGACCAGGCTGAGGACTGGCAGAAGAAAGTTCTGGCGGCCGACCCCAAGGATCCCGAGGCTGCCTATACCATCGGCGTGATCGACTGGACGAAGGCGCACGAAAACACGCTGAAGGCGCTGCAGGATGCGGGCCTCAACGATGATGGCAAAGGCAATGTGAAGGCTCCAAAGAAGGTGATGGAACCGCTCACCCAGGAGAACGCGCCGTTGGTCGAGGAAGGCCTGAAGTATCTCAATATGGCCGTGGACAATCGCCCCAATTACGACGACGCTATGGCCTATCTGAACCTGATCTATCGGCGCAAGGCCGATGTCGACTACGGCAATGCCGCCGCTGTGACCGAGGATATCGCTCAAGCTGACAAGTGGCGCGACGATGCCATGGGCACGCGCAAGGCCAACGAGGAAAAGAAGAATCAGGGCCCTGGCGGCATCACCATGGATTCAAGCGGCCAAATGCACTAGCCGTTATGCTTACCTCAGGCATAGACACGAGATGGCCTCCGCATTCGCGGAGGCCGTTTTTCTTGAGCACGCATTTTCCCTGTTCTGAGGTGTACTTTTGATCGAGTCTGACCGCGTCACTCGAATCATTGCGCTCTTTTCCGTTTACCTTGCGTTCGTGTAGTTTGCTCACAGGCCAGCGGACTGCTGGAGAAGTGCTTCATCCTTCCGTGATACAAATCCCCAGTCGGCAAGTAGCTTCGTCGCGCTCAATGAGCGTGAAATGCTTGAGGTCCCGGTTTGCGGGGATTCCCTGATCCACGTAAAGGCGGCTACCACCCGATGTTCGCCGGCCAGGCCGGCCAGCTCGCCCACCAGGACATCGGCGCCCGCCAGGGCAGCTATGCGGCCATGGCTTCCGGCCGCACTTTCAACGTGGTCATTGTGTCCGCTGGCCGCGGCGTGGGAGGAGATACAACCACCGCGCCGGACCAGACCATCCACTATGCCGGCGCAACGATTGAGGCGAAATTCTATAGCGGGTCTCCTGCAGGTGTAGACCAAGGCACAATCGNNCCTTGAATTCTGTCCGAAATGGCTCATAGTTGCAGGGGAACCGCCGTAGAAGATTGCAAGGAGCGTTTTCTATTGCCCGCCCTGCTTCAGAATCTGCTCGGCCAGATAATTTCGCACTCTGGCCTCATCCTGGAGCACCTCAAGATAGGCGGTTTGCAAAAGCTGTTTCTGCGCGTCATGCAGCATCTGATGAATTGCCTGCTGTACGCGGGGATCGTTCAACTCCCGCTGTCCCGCCGGCTCGCGCGCAATCAGCTTGTAGATGGCGTAACCGGCGATCTTGTGCCCCGGCCCCGAGTCATACACGGGAAGCACATCGGTGAACTGATCCGGCTTAAGTTTGCTGATCGCGTCATAGACCAGCGGATCAGCGCGCAATTGCGACTCTGCCACAAAACCCATGTCCCCGCCCATCGACGCGGTGTTCGGGTTCTCTGAGAAGTTCGCGGCAAGGGCGGCAAAATCGTCGCCGCTCTCTAGGCGGTTGTGCAGCGCCTCGATCTTCTTTTTTGCGTCGGCTTCGCCGGCAGCCTTGTTGTTTTGCAGGTTGCCGGTCTGCTGCGCGGGCATATTCGTCACCACGATCTGCGCCAGGTGGTAGCGAGGCTCGATCAGATCGAAGCCCGTCTTGTACGCTGCGTAGTAGCTGGCAATTTGCGCGTCGGTGATATTGATCTTCGATTCGATCTCTTTGTTCATCAGCTTCTGCGTCGTCAATTGCCGGCGCAGGTCCCGCTTGTATTCGTCCAGCGTCAAATTCTGCTGCTTGAGCAGGCTGAGAAACTGATCCTGCGTGTAGGGAGCCTTCAGTTCGGTCAGCTTGGCGTTCACGTCTTCGTCGCTGGCGGTCAGGTTCAGCTTGGCGGCGCGCTGCTGAAGAATCTCGTCTTGGATCATCTGGTGCAGGACGCTCAGCCGCCGGATGTCGGCCTCTTGAGGTGAAGGTTTTTGCGGGTTGTCACCCAGGCTGCTCTGGTAATTTCTCTCCAGATCGGCCCTAAGAATCTCCTTGCCGTTTACGGTAGCCACAACGTCGCCGGAAGGCGATCGATGGCAGCCCGCCAGCCCGAAGAACAAGGCGCAGCAGAAGACAGCAACGGCGGCAAGAAAACGGCGCACGTGGAAATTCGATGAGACTTGCAAGCTGATCTCTCCTGTGGGATTTCGCAACCCCCGGCATTCAAGGATAAATCCCGAAAGCGGCGCGGGGTAGTCCCCGAACTCGTTATTTACTCGCCCCGTCCGCCCCTGAAGCCGCCGAAGGTGCCGCTGTGGTGGCCGGAAGGGGAGGGGGTTGTTCGCCCGCGGCGCGCAGCGCACGGTCAATGACCATCCATAGCTGATCCTGGGGGACAGCGCCGCCGCTTACCCGCTCGCCGTTCACATATACGGCTGGTGTTCCGTAAATCCCCATGTCTTCAGCCAGCTTGGCCGAGGCTCGCACCTGTGTTTCATCCTGTTTGGCCAGGCAGTCGTTGAGGCGGTTCTCGTCGAGTTTGCCCAGTGTTGCCTCCTGCCGGGCAATACGGTCTAAGGCGGCAAAGCTCTTCGCGGCATCGCGATGTTCGCCCGTCACCTCCTCCGCGTGAGCGTGGAGATAGTCCACATAGGTCCAGTAAGCGTCGCCACTCTGCACCGCCAGACAGTTGGCATCCACGGCCGCGTGCATCGCCCAGGGGTGCAGATCCGTCAGCGGATCGTCCTTGTAGACGAACCGCACCAGGTTCTTATAGTGGTCCAGCGTATACGGAAACAGTTCCTCGTGCATGCGCGAGCAGAACGGGCATTCCAGATCGTCAAAGTTGATCACCGTCACCTTGGCGGCAGGATTGCCCCGAATAGGCCTCCCCGCGATGGGGATGGCGTCGGCCGGATCCTTCGTCAGGTCCAGCGTATCCAGGTGGACCAGCTTGGTGTTATCGGTAGAGATCAAAAAGTTGATCACCTGGCTCTTGGACCCGTGCGTAAAAGTGATGGGCAGCGTATCGTAACCCGGAAACTGGCTTGGGCCTCGGGCGCCGATGCTCACGACCATATCGGGGGTCACGTCGTATTGGGAACGGACCAGGACCTCGATGCGGCGATCGAGCGCAGGGTCGTGCCCCGAAGGCGGAGCGCTTTGGGCCTTACAGCCCGCGGTCAAGGTGAGGGCAAGTAGTCCAGCAATGATACGAAGATGCGGCAATGAAACTTCCTCTCAGGAAAGGATACTCTAGCGAGGCGCTTTGCGCCCGCCGCCGATGCGATTTCCCGGTTGCGATGATGGACGCCCGGCGCGGCGAAAAGCAACCGCAACGCATCCCCCAGAGCCGGCCGCAATCACTACTGCCAAAAGCTGCCGGCCTCGCACGTGGGGCTGGCTGCTCGTTATGATGTCCGATCCATGTCTAATACGCCGGCGGCAGTGTGGTATCGCGGAAGATCGAGTTGGCGCGGCGGATGTCTCCCACGGCTCCGAAGTTGGCCAGCGTAAAGCTGTAGAGCCACTGTGTCTCGTCGCGGCTGGTCGAACCCTCCGTACCCAGCTCGAACCGCCTGTAACCCATGGTCAGGCCGCAGCAGTTCCAGTTGTAGACCGCCTGCGCGCCGCCGTATTGCACCTCGTGCTGCACAAAGTCGTAACCGCCGTTGACTGCCAGGTTGAGTCCGCTGCCGCTCGGTTTGCCAATCTCCAGGAAGGGGCGGACTTGCTGGCTCTTGAGGGTCGAGGAAGCGCTGTTGCTGTATTTTTCGTCCACTGCGTTCAGCAGTGCATGGTCAATGCCCAGTGTGGTGCGGCCAAAGCTGTAGCCCGCAAAGAGATTATTCGCGGCGATATCTCCGCGTATGGTGTCGTAATCCAGGTCCCATTCGACGCGCAGGTTATCGATTGCTTCGAAGCGCAGACGCGACGAAATCGGCGCGATGTTGCGCGGCGAAGTGAGAAACGTTGGCGCCATCAAATCCAGCGTCGCGTCGAAGACGTTGCGCCTGCCGGGGATGAGTGCGCCGCCGAAGTTAGGGTCGATGAAGTATTCCTGCGCAATCTCCCAGCTTGCCCACTCGCGCGGTGTCTCCGAACAATGGTCGGCTTTCTCCTCACCGTCGCCGGCCTCCGCATGGTCCGTCGCGCACGGTCGCTCGCCGGTAGGCCGCAGATAAAACCTCTGCATCAACCTGAATCCGGCTTCATTCACATCGGTGGCGATGTCGCTGGTATCGAACAGGAGCACGTTGCGGGCCTTCGATCCGATTCCGCCAACATAGCGGTAATTGATTTCAGGCTCGATCACGTGACGCAACTCCCGGTGCCAGACGGGGAGCTCAAAATCGCGCTCCAGCACGGGCGGCCGGATGTCAATCGACGCTTCAAGGTCCGACCGGTTCAAGGCGCTGTGGCTGATCGTCGGAACCTCATACGGACCCGTCAGCGTGGGAACCTGGCTGATGGTGTAAGCGGTATCGCGCAGCGCGACTTCAGGCAAAAAGCTCCATCCTCCCGTTTCGAATGGCATGAAAAGGTGAGGGTAGAAGTCCAGGCGGCCGACATTGCGGGAGTGGAAGTAGGGCTCAGAGCGATTCAAATATCCCAGCGACGATCCCAGTCCCCAGTAGAGCGATGAGCCTACGAGAGGCCGGTCGAGCACGTCGTAGCGAACAAGGGGCAGGCGCAGAATCTTCACTTCGTTCCCGTTCGTGGTGCCGGCAAAGGATTGAAAGCGGTCCAGCCAGACCGAGGGCACGATGCCGTTGTGATTGTGCGTCAGCACCACGTCGCTTGAGACGTCGGATCTGATGGCCTGCGAGTAGTTGTCGTCGAAGACCAGGCGGTAAACGTAGCTCGACAGATACTCCGCTGTCCCGCCAACGTGCGTTGCCGGCGACAGATCCTTGCGTCCCGACACGGTCACATCCACTCCACCCTGGTTTACAAGCTCTGTTCCCGTCGAGGTCGATTCCTCCACGCCGCGGTCAAGCAGTGCGTTCCACCGCGCAATCAGATGGTCGAGTCCCGGGCCTTTATAGCGGAAGTCTCCGTTCGGCGCCCAGCCGCGCTTGCTGTAGTACTCCGAGCCCACCACCATATCCATGCTGCGGTTGATGGCCCAGTACATCTGCTCGCCAAAGGTAAAACCGCGGATCGAGGATCCATTGCTGATGACCGGTGTCAGCAGCCCGCTCACCCGGCCCGTCTCATTGGCCGGATGGTGCAAATAGGGCAGATAGAAGATCGGTATGCCGAGAAATTCAAAAAAAGCGTTCGCTGTCGACGCCTCGTTGTTGTCAAGGCTGATGGAGTGAGCGATGATTTGCCAGTCGGGGTGTGGAAGCCGGCAGTTGGTGATCGAGCCATCGATTACCTTGAAGCTGCCCTCGCCCGTCTGCAAGAGCACACGGCCCGAAAAAAGCAACGGAGACGGCGTGGAATACACGATGGTATGTCCTATCGCGCGCACGCCCTGCGAGCCGCTCACGTTGTAGAAGCGCGCGGTGTGCATATTCAGCCGCATGTCGCCGTGCGTGGCGTTGATCAGCACGTCGTTGGGCCCACCGGACAACTGCAGGTGGCCGTCGGCCTCGAGATCGGTCGTTTTCCGGTTGTAGACCACGTTGTCGGCGCGAATCACGTAATCGTTGTAGTGAAACACCACCTCGCCGGTCAAAGTCACGGTATCGCCGGCCCACTCCTGGTGATTCGCCTCCGCATCGACCGGTATTCCAGTTGCAGGCGCCGGCTCCGGCTTGGCCACAGGCACCAGTTCCTGGCCCGGATCGTCAGGAAGCGCGTCCGAAGCTGGAGACACGGTGCTTTCCGCGGCGCCGCCCGACTGCAGCGCCGCAGGTAACGCATTGGTTAACACCTGAGGGGTCTGTGCGCCCAAAGGCAGGTGACAGACGGCCAGCAGAATGATACATACTAAGGTACGAGGACGCATCCTGAGTCCATGACCGGTGCAAGGCTCAGCATAGCAAAGCCGGCTTCATGGAATAGGACGCGGCTCCCGTCGCTCTGGTAACTGCAAAAATTCGGGCCGACCATTCGCTCGTGGGCTGAAAGCCTGTGAGCCGCGCCCGCCTTTCTCCGCAACCTTCTTTCCTCCGGTCAATTTCAAAGTCTGCGCGTACCCGCCGCAATTCGGGCAGCGTGGGCGATCGCAGCGGCGCAATTGCGCAAGACGGCTCCGCCGCGGCAGAAGGGACACAGGAGCTTTGAGCACATCGGTGAGTTCGGCCACTCTCTTTCCGGCATGGAAGCAGGAAGTCAATCGGCGCGTCGCCGCCCATTTGAGTCAGAAAACTACTTCATCCGCTGGGCCCAGGCAGCCCTCGGAAAGCAAGCCGGCCGCCGGCCGCGCCGCACGAGCCGCCGCTCGGGTCGCCGAGCGCTATGCTCATGCTCCCAGCTACAGCGAGATGCTGGCCGGTGAGGCGCGCGCTGCGGCACGCGCCGCCCAAGCCGCATCGAAGGCCGCGCTTGAAGCCCATGCTGCCGTTCAGTATGTTCTAGCTGGTCTTGAGGCGGTCTCAATGGCCGAAACTGCCGTGGAGGCGGAGGCCGTGCCGCATCTCGCCCGCAAATGCCCACTCACGCCCATTCCCGTGCCGGCGCCGCAGAACCTGCCCCAGCCTGTCCTCTGCGAGGCCAGCTCTCTGTCGTCTGCTCGCGTGGAACCGATGGAGCCTGCGCGGCTGGCCGGGTCCGCTCCTTCCCGCGCGAGCGCCCGCTATCAAGGGCAGGCAATCGTTGATTCTCGAGCTGCGGCCTGGCAAGAGTCGGTTGCCTCCACTCCGGTTGCTGAAGGCGCTGACCAGGCTCAAGCTGCTGAGGCCGCCCAGCCAATCTACGCCAACCTCATCGAATTCCCGCGCGAGATGGTTGCCACGCGCAAAATGCGTCCGCGGCGCGCCGAGGGGCCCCTTGCCGCCGCGGCGCCTCAAGCGCAGTTGAGCATTTTCGAGGTTGACCCTGGGACGATCTCGACCCAGCCTGCGGCCCTGGTGGAGGAACCCGTGACGCCTACGTGGATGCGCACGGAGTTAACCAGCATAGCGCCCGGACCAGAGCTCGAAGAAGATCTTCTCGAGGAGCCAGCGCCCAAGGTTCCGCTATCGGCGCCTCTTGAGCTTGCGCCACTGAGCCGGCGCCTTCTGGCCATCGTGGTGGACGTCAGCCTGACCGTCGCGGCCTTTCTCGCGGCGGCCATTCCGATTGCCTTCCATATCAAAGTACTTCCCGCCATGCGCACGGTCGAACTGGGAGCTGCACTCGCGTTGCTGGCTGCCGGCGTGGTCTATCAAACGCTGTTTTTCATCTTGGCCAAGGCCACACCCGGCATGAGATACGCCGGCATCGCGCTCAGCACCTTCGAGGGTTACATCCCCAGCCGCGCGCAACGATGCGGGCGGCTAATGGCTCTGCTGCTGTCAGCCTTGCCTCTCGGCCTGGGGCTGGTCTGGTCTCTCTTCGACGATGGCCGCCTCACCTGGCACGATCGCCTGTCGAAGACCTATTTGCGGAGGCGGTGAGCCCGAAATTCAGCTCATCGGGCACCATTTTGCGCTGTTTTTTGGAGCGATTTCTGGATCGTTTTGTTGAAAGTAAAAGAGTTAACATCGAAATTATACCCNNCCAAAATTCTTTTTCCAACTTTGCAGATCATTTCCCCCGTTTGGCGCAAAATGGTCTCATGATCGACGAGCAGAGATCGACGAGCAGACCAGAATCGCTCCCTCGCCAGCTACCGGCTACTGGCTACCAGCTACCGGCTGTTCATTGACCACTGATCACCGACAACTGCTTCTAAACCCTTTGCGGAGAAACATCTGCAAATAAGTTATTTAGAATCAGTAGCTTGGCGCACAATACTTGCGCTATCCCCATGATTCCACGCGAGTTATTTTCAGACGCCGGGGGAGGCACCCCCCGTGACCGATGAGTAACATCTCCGGCTCGCGCGTTGGGGGCGCGGAAATTGGTATGCAAGGTACGGGCAAGGGTATGCGACAGGTATGGGCTCGCCACTAAGTCCTTCGCAATCAAATATGGAGGTATGCCATACCGGGGAGGGGGGATATATCGATAAAGCGGGCGATGCCGTGCACCACGTCGATGCCGTTGCGCGANNGTGATCTTTTCCTTCACCCGGTAGTTCACGCCGTAGATGGAGCGGTAGTTGTAGCCCGAAAGGTGAAGCACCGCCTCGCGCGTCGTCTTGGAGGGAATGGTCCCCGTATTGATGCACACACCCCCCCACCTGGCGCGCCTCAACCACGGCCACTCGCTTGCCCATTTTGGCGGCTGCCACGGCGGCGCGCTGTCCCGCGGGCCCGGAACCTATAACGATTAGGTCATACTGTACCGCGCTCATGACAAGTCTCTCTCGGGTTGGATGTACTCTTATGGCTCTCTGCAGAGATGTGCCCAGGCTCCACAGCCGGTCCGGTTGCATTTCCAGAATAACCGTAGCGGAAGCAAGAGAAACGAAAGCATGAGGAAGTCCCTTCGCAGGGGTAGGGGTTTCAACAGCAGCCGTCCCTCCGGCTGCCGTAGCGCCGGCAAAACAGGCGGGAGGCCCCGGCGAGCAATTTGGGTTTACTCGCCGGAGCTGCAGATCTGGGCTCCCGCCGGCTCAATCCCGGTTAAGGCAAGCGCAATCGGCATTACGTGTGCGCGACGCGCAAAGCCGGCTGTTGCGCATCCTGTCGTTTCCCGGCCAATCTCCCGCCGCTCCATATTCACTCCGTCGCGGACATCGCCGATGTGAAGCAGCGATGGAAGATGGTTATCGCTGACCTCTACACTCTTTTGCGCGATGCCGCGAAACGTCACAACCAGGTTCGCAGCGCCAGGCAATGACAACACACAGTACCGAAGGCCGACGTGAACATGCGCGATATAGGCAGATTTCTCTGCCAGGACATGCCACAGTCCCCTCTCAGTAGAATCATTGGCACTATCGGCAGAATGCGGTCCATCTTCAGTGCCGATTCCGAGCGCAGGTGTTAATCCGGTGGTTCCATTGGCTGTAAAGCAGGCTCAATCCACCCTATGCGCAGCGGTTCCAGGGAAGCGATTCGCGCCCGCGCCAGGCCGAATCGCCTGCAAATCGATAAGCCGTCCGGCTTGCGATTTCCACCGGGAAAGTTCCCGAATTGGGGGCCGAAGATTCTTAGGCCGCGGCCGATAGAACCAATCGAACTCTCTCGGATAGCTCTTGTTTTTGCTGTCTGTTCACGGTGCTGTGCGTTGCCTGCGCAGACACACAGAAGGCCGATTTTCGCCGCGCCTGTTTGGAAAATGTTTTACGCTCTTACCATGGAATTAAAAATCCTCGACCTGGAGCGCGAGCCCCTCGACTTCGACCTGAGCCTGGCCTCGGGCGCGATCGATTTCGGCGGCGAAGCCGAGCAGATGGGTGATCTGGCCACCTCCGGCCGCGCCGAAGTGATTCACGAGCACCGCGGACCCAGGGAAATCGTCGCCGACATCCGCCTCAAGGGACGCTACTCGGGCAACTTCCAGGTTCCTTGCGCCCGCTGCATCGAGCCGGTCGAGATTCCACTGGCTGCGGAGTTCGATCTCATCTTCCGTCCCCTCGGCGTAGATGCGGGCGCTCCCGAGCGCTCCATTTCGGCGTCGGAAACCGAAATCGGTTATTATCAAAAGGACAGTCTGTTGCTTGAAGATGTGCTGCGTGAGCAGGTACTTTTGTCCCTGCCGGTCAGGACGCTGTGCAAGCCCGACTGCAAGGGACTTTGCCCGCGCTGCGGAGCCAATCGCAACACTCAGCCATGTTCCTGCGAAGTGGGTCCGAG
>PMYF01000121.1 GCA_003171295.1 Acidobacteriota bacterium
ATCTTGTGCGGATCGATGTGCCACTCCGCTGCGTGCGAACGCACCAGTCCCATGGTCCGCTGCGCGTCTTCCAGCGCCATCGGCGATTCCGGATACGGCCCCGATTTCGGATAGGGCACCACATTCGTCACTCGATATTTCAGCAGCACACACGTGATCCCTTGGGGCGTCAGCCAGTCACAGACTTCCGTGCCTTCAAGATCGATGGCCAAAGCCTGATAGCCCCCGCCTGGGAAGACGACGACCGCGATGCCAGTATTTTCTCCTTTCGGTGAATACACCGTCATCGTGGGCCGCGTCACGTTGCTCACGCCAATCACCTCCCGGCCCGCTACCAGAAACGTATTTCCCGACGGCTCCACAACCTCGGGACCCCTGACTGGCTGGGGATCAGGCGCTGCGGAAGGCCATATCGGCAGCTGCGTATGCCCGGGCGACGGCTCCCAAATCCTCTTCTGCGCAGACAGACTGCCGAGCGCAAACACACCGCATAGAGCAAAGATCAAGGACTTCATCAGAATCCCTCGGCTCATGGATAGACTAATCACCCTATTTTGACAAATCCGGCAATGACCTTCGCCTCACCCGGAGCCAGACCTAAAAACGGAACCGAGTAGGCCTTTCACCCGCGTGATCCCGGCGGCTAATTCCGGCGCCAGCAGCCCGTTGTCAGACGCTTCGACCGCCAGCTTGCGGACCGCCGTGATCCGCACGTTGATGGAAACGGCGCCAAGCGCGCGGGCCTCCAGGGCAACGCGCCAGGCGCACACCGTCGCCTTGGTGAATCCAGGCTGGGGCGCCTCGCCAAACCAGGCGAAGAACTCGTCGAGTCCCAGGTTGTACACGCGACGCGTGATCGGGGAGGAGACGCTATCCAGCACCAGGCGCTTCAATCGCTGCCACTGGGCAGCCTGCGAAACAACAATCAAATCAGTCATTTAGGTCCTCTTGATGGGCAATATCGGTAGCCATGTGGACCTTACCTCGGGGTGGCGGGGACATCAAGCAAAACTGGACGGGGGAGAGTCGGTCTCCGGATTCGGTAGACTCCGCGCACCGGCCTGGGCGCGAAACGCTGTGCAACAAGGCGGGATTAATTCCGTGGTCGCGGGAGTGCGCGGGCACGGCGGCTGAGCAAGTCATCGCCAGGAGCCTCGCAACTGATCCGCCCTGTTAAGCTTATGGAGAGATAAGGCCAAGCGTTGATCGCCTTCGAAACTGAGGTGCCGAGATGGCAAAAAAATCCTTCCCCCTGTCCAAGGTCTATGGCTTGCTTGAGCCGGGGCCGGTCGTGATGGTCACGACCGTTCGCAAGGGGCGGCCGAACATCATGACCATGTCGTGGCACACGATGATCGAGTTCGAGCCGCCGCTCGTGGGTTGCGTGATTAGCAACCGGAACTACACGTTCGGCATCTTGAAGGCGACCAAAGAATGCGTCATAAACATCCCGACGGTGGAGTTGGCGGTAAAGGTGGTGGGCTGCGGGAACACCTCCGGAGCAAAAACCGACAAGTTCGCGACCTTTCGTCTCACACCGGCGGCCGCCGGGCGAGTCAAGGCACCGCTCATCGACGAGTGCTATGCGAATCTCGAATGCAAGGTCGTCGATACNNCCCGCGGACGATTCATCATCTCGGAAGGGGCACCTTCATGGTTGCCGGCAGGACAATTAAGTTGCCTTCCAAAATGAAATAGCTTCCCTTTCGGAACGGGGAATACCCAGAAAGGAAGTCTTCCCGCAGCCGTTCGCCTCTTCCAGATTTCATCACCGAGACGGCCACTTTTCCCTTGCGTTTCCTGGCAACCTTTAGTTCGCTTCGAGATTGAGGAGCAGGACAGGCATAAAACTAGCGCTTTGGATCAGGGGATGCGCTCGCCAGCAGGCACGGCTTGCTGACCGTGGGCATATCAACGCTGCCCTTCAGATACGCCCCGTCTTCGATTATGATGCGGCCGCTCTTGATGTCACACACAAGTTTGGCATCATGGCGGATATCAATCTTCTCCCCGGCCTCCACGGTGCCGTGAATAGTGCCGTGCACCACGATCTCTCGTGCCTGGACGTTGGCCTGTAACCTTCCCTCCGGACCTATTGTCAGGCGGCACTCGGGCACTTCGACTGTGCCTTCCATCTGGCCATTCAGGTAGACGTCTTCGCGACTGAAAACCTGGCCTTTGATCACGACTAGCGCGCCGATGATGGTGAGATTCCCCGGAAGTTCCCCTATGGCGTATTCGCCCAGAGCAGCCGCGACATCGGCGGCTTCTTGGATTGGCATCCGTGGACCAACAGAGCTATGGCCGACACCCGCCGGGCGCATTTCATCTCGGGTGTGTCTTCGCCACACCCGCCATTTTCCCCGCGCCACTCGGCTGAAGAGGACGCCATCATGCAGGCTTTGGAGTGCTTTTCTCCTACAGGCTGCACGCATGTCTATGGCTATCACGACGGTTGAGAAGGAAAGCCATAGGAGAACCGACGCAGCAACAACAAGGAAGAGCCACCCAAAGATATTCATTCTGTGAACCCCACCCTAGCGGGCGGGGTCGGCGCCTGCAACGGAACCGGCGGAGCTTCCACTGCCTCTGACCGACGTAAATAAAAGGCCGTCCGCCCGTGGTTTTGACCAGCCGTACCTGAAACTGGGAAGGTAAGAAAAACGGCTAGAGAGTTACCGCGTTACCCTTCGGATTTGCCTTTTCTACGCGCGGAACAAAGAAATTGTAGAGTACGGCAAACAAGTAGCCGCCAACAGCGCCGTTGACGATTCCATACCCGGTGCCGACCAACACGTCGAGTACCGTACGTGAGGCATGAAATCCGGGATAGCCGGAGCTGAGCCCATGCAGAAAATTGACGCCATAGGCTGGAGCGGCTAAGTTGATTAGCCCGACCAGCAGTATGCTGGCGCCCCAGAGAATGGCGGAAACAATCGCCACAGCTTTCACTGAGAGTCGCATCGCGGGGTCTCCTTTCAACTCAAGCATGAACCTTTTCTCTGCGAGCCACAATCCCTGTCGAGAAACTCCTCACACGGGCACGGCCATCATGCCGGGCAACCGGGTTGTCAGTCGCCGATGCCACTCGCCGGTTTTGAGGCGGAAGACCTCGCCAAGTGCCGGCTCCAACGCGAGGGGCCGAATAGCCGAAAAACTCTCTGAAGGACTGAATCGAAACAGCTTCATTGGCGTCCGGCGCCGCCAGGCGGTAGGGCAAGGCGGCGGCGCGCGACCGCTTCTAACCACATGCAGGACGTGAATTTCGTCCGCGCGGCGACGCGCAAAGCGCGCAGAATCTTACGAGGCGACTCAATTCAAGGGGAAGGCGTAGCGCTCTGAACTCACCGTGCCACGCGGTCATTTCGACTGCGAGCTCAACTTGTTCTTGCGCATCTCTGTCTGGCGGGTACTGACAGGTCCGCTCTTCTCACAAATGCGCTCGATCTGCTCGTCCACCTCCTGCAATTCCAGTTCGAGCAGCTCGCCCCAAATGATCCGCTCCTCAATGGTTTTGTTGAAACTCGGATCCCCCCGGTGAACCCGCTCGAGATCAAGATGCTCCAGGTAGGCTTTCTCCTCGGCTAACCGTTGCTGGATGATGCCAATGCCCAAACCGACCACGAAAATCGAAGGGCTACCTTTCTCCATGATCATCCTCTTTCCTATCGACTCCTCACTCGGGGGGCCAAAGATTGAAACTGGGGGCCATCGCCTGTCGGTAAACCGGCGGATGGCGCTCACTCAGTCCCAACTACGGTTTCGTCCTCGCGCCGCGCCCGAATATCTTCGAAGCTCAACTTGCCTTCTGCCAGCTCGTGGAGTTCTCTCCCGATCTCTACATCGACTGCCTCATCGCTGCCGCGAATCCAAACCCTGACTCGGCCGGTGTGGACGTCGGGTGTGCCAACGGCACAGCCCTGGGCACGCAGGATGTCCAATGCGTCGGCGTCCTTCATCATTGGCTCCTCCTACTGTGATTGTGCGCCTTTTCCCCCTCAAGTGCGCCGGTGAATTTTCCGACAATACCTCCTGACGG
>PMYF01000939.1:0-2721 GCA_003171295.1 Acidobacteriota bacterium
TCCTTGCCGGGAACTCGCAGGCCTGCTTCGGGGAGCGCAGCAAAACCCGCCTCCAATACCTGGAGCGCCGCTGGCAACAAACCTAGCGTCTCCTGTTCGAACTGCATCGCGACCTCCCTATTCAGCCCGTCAACCCATGGCGACGAAGGTACCGAGCGCATGTCCCTCAGTCACACTGCGGGGCTATTGTAAGCGAAAATCAAATCCTGGGTCGGCAATCGGGCTCGGTTGGAAAAGCCGCAGAGCCTGCCCTGAGCAAAGCAAAGAGGCCGGACCAGTAGAGTAGGAGAGGAAGCGCGCCCGCCAAGCGGGGGACTCCCTCTCCCCTCGTCGAACCGGACATGCAGATTGCCCGCATCCGGCTCTCGCAGAGTCTCTCGCCTCAAGCCTTCGCAGGTCGCGCGGCGGAGCGGCGGAGCAGCACCCAGCCCAAGCGCTGGAGATGCGCACCGTCCCTCACGCCTTCCGGGGTGCGGAAGGGCCGCTGGCTACGGCGACGGAGATGCAAGCGCAGCCGCATCTCCACATACTCGTTGATCTTTTCGAAAGCCCGACTGGGATACCCGTAGTGAAAGTAGCTCGCCCAGCTTTTCAGGTGTCGATTCACGTCTCCGATCAGAGTCGGGAGCGGCTTCCAGCCCCAACGTCGGTCGGTCAGGGCGCGCAGCTTCTCCCGTTCTCGGGCCAGAGATTTCTTCGAAGGCAGCACGTTCAGGTAGCGATGCCCGTGACCAAAACGGTCCCGGTCGTACCGAAACGTGTACCCCAGAAAGTCCAGGCTTGCTCCCTTCTTTCTCAGGTTCAACACCCGCGTCTTCTCCCGATTGATCGTCAAGCCCATCCAGGTTTCCAACTTCGACTCGATCCATCCCACCAGCTTGGGGCTCGCCTCGTGCGCCAACACCACAAAATCATCGGCGTAACGCACCAGTTGGGCCTTGGCCCAGTGGGCTGGCCCTCCCAGGCGGTAGAACACCTTGTCGAACCAGTGCAAGTACAGGTTGGCCAGCAGCGGAGAGATCACTCCGCCTTGCGGCGTTCCCTGCCTCGACCGGCTCACCTTCGGCGTCCCGCCCTTCGTCTCCGGCGCTTCCACCACCGGCGTCTGCAACCAGAGACGAATCAGTTTCAATACCTGACGGTCAGCAATCCGCAGGCGCAAGCACGCTTGCAGCTTGTCATGCGGAATCGAATCGAAATAGCCCTTCAGGTCCGCGTCATACACCGCTTGATACCCGGCCTTCAGATGCCCGCGGATCTCCTCCAGCGCCTAGTGTGCCGAGCGGCCCGGACGGAACCCATAAGAACAGTCCTCGAAGTCCGCTTCGAAAATCGGCTCCAGGATCAACAGGGTTGCCATCTGCACCACCCGGTCCCGCACCGTCGGAATCCCCAACGGCCGCAGTTTTCCATTTGCCTTCGGAATGTAGACGCGTCGTACGGCCTTCGGACGGTAGGTCTTCGCGCGCAACGACTCCTCGATTTCGTCAAGGAATCGTGCGACGCTCTCGCGGCTGGCGCTGATCTGCTGGATCGTCACGCCATCCACGCCGGGCGCACCGCGATTGGCTCGCACCCGTTCCCAGGCCGCCTCCAGCGTGTCGCGCCGATAGATCCGGTCATACAACGCGTAGAACCGGAACTTCGGCTCCTGCTTCGCTTTCTGGCCCAGCTTCTGTCTCAGTTGAGAAAGTTTCTCCGGCAGGCGGCGTTCGCGCTCCGTTTCCGGCAGCCCTTCCGCCCCCGTCGGTTGACCCGTAGTGGGATTTTCATCCAAGCGGCTTTCTCCTCCTCTTACAGTTGCGTGTTTCTGCTCCGGCCCCTTCGCTCCACGGTCGTTACCCGCTTCCTTGCTAATATGGGCCGGTCCGACTCCCGTACGGGGCCGCTGCCAGGGTTATGTCTTCCCCCAGAGCGTTGGCTTCCGCCACCCCGCCGGGTCTCCCAGGTTCCTCGGCTGATCTGTCCCCGCGTGCTGTCCCCTCTCACCCCGGAAAGCCCCAAGGCTGCTGTCGCTCATTGCTTCACCTCGGGTGTCAGGCTTCATCACACCTGGAAGACTGGCCACTTTCCCTTCGCGCTAACGGGGCCGTATCGGGTTCGCTGTCGCTACGGCTCGCGGGTTCGCCTTCCCGGGCTTCGCCAGCGGAATTACTCCCGCCCACGCCGGGTCGGCTACCTGTCGAATGAGCAATTACAGGGTAAGCTCCTTTCAGCTTACAAGATCAGCCAGGCTTATCCTGGCGCACCAGGTCCGCGCTACCAAACATGGCGTGGGTTTGCCGGGGTGGGAAATAGAAACGCCGGCGCCACCCGCGGCTGCAACAATGCACACGGGCGAGATGCACATATTGCGTCCTGCCGCAGCACGGTCATCCTGGCCGTGCTTGTTGCAGCCATCTCACCCCGCCACACGCGTTGCGCGCAACCCTTGGTTGTGACGGTGGGCCATGGTGCCCGACCTTTCAGCCTCGACTCAAAGTTCCGTAATCGTCCCTCCTCTGGCACAAGGCGTGCTGCCAAGAGCGTGGGGCCCGGCTCGTAGAGGGTAAATAGGGATATTTTGGTGTATTCTCGCCCTGTGGCCTCGGCGGCATCACGAGTTTTGCCGCTAACTTCCCCGGAGGATTCGATGGACATTCTTGAGAAGCTTCGCAGTCGCGCCCGAACATCTCCACAGCACATCGTTCTGTTTGAGGGCGAAGAAGACCGGACGCTCCA
>PMYF01000939.1:2728-3336 GCA_003171295.1 Acidobacteriota bacterium
TCCAAGATTCACGCCCGGCTCGAAGCTTTGGGCATTCGTCTCGAAAACGCTCAGCTTCTCGACCCCGCTTCCAGCCCCAAGCTGAGTGTGTACGCAGGAACCCTCTACCAGCGGCGGCGCGCCAAGGGGATGACCGAGGAGCAGGCGCTCCAAGCCGCGCGGTTGGCGCGCAACTATGCCGCGCTGATGGTCTCGGCAGGAGACGCCGACGGTTCGGTGGGTGGCGCGCTGAACACCACGGCCGACACGGTGCGCGCGGCGCTTTTGGGCATCGGTGTAGCCCCGGGCGTCTCGCTGGTATCGAGCTTCTTCTTGATGCTCTCTCCGCGCAAAAACCTGGGCACGGACGGCGCGACGCTTTTCGCTGATAGTGGTGTGGTTCCGCAGCCCACGCCATCGCAACTCGCGGACATCGCCATCACTACGGCCGCCAATGCGCGGGCCCTCCTGGAGGCGGAACCGCGCGTGGCGCTGCTCTCCTTCTCCACCAAGGGAAGCGCTGAACACCCCATGATCGACGCGGTCCGGGAAACGCTCAAGATCGTCAAGCAGCGTGCGCCGGAACTCGCCGTGGACGGTGAACTCCAGGGCGACGCCGCCCTGATCCC
>PMYF01000939.1:3375-3753 GCA_003171295.1 Acidobacteriota bacterium
GCCGAGCGCTTCGGTGGGTGCCAAGCCATCGGGCCTATTTTGCAGGGGCTCGCCAAACCCGCTAACGACCTTTCGCGCGGCTGCAAGGCGGAAGACATTGTCGTGGCAGCGGTCATCACCGCCATCCAGGCCCAGAGCCTGAAACAGTAGCGCCCGGTCGCGTATAATCTCCTGGTGCGCTGGTCTTCGTCCATCCGGCAGGCACCCAATGGGCTCACGGCACGAGGGAGCGTATTCCTACATGCGCCGCTACTTGCTTCTCTCAGCAGCTTTCGTGCTGCTGATGTTCGCGACTGCCAGCGCGCGCGATTCCCACGGCCACGCACATACCGGCGATCAGAAGCCTGCCGCGACGGCTTCATTCCCTACGCAGGCCAA
>PMYF01000939.1:3799-4057 GCA_003171295.1 Acidobacteriota bacterium
AAGCAGTATTCCGGGCATTACCAACTGGTGAGCGTCGTGGACAACGCCCTGATCTCCAGGCTTGACCTTGACCCTGACGACAACTTTGTGGAGAAGAAGCCTCACGACGGCGCGCGCCTTTATCGGGACCCGCAGACGGGCCAGGATCTCGTGATGCTTCTTCAGTACGGAAGCTGTAACAATGAGAGCGTCCAGCTTTTCTCCGCCGATCCGGCGGGACAGCTCTATGCAATCCCCTTCCGAGATAAAGACGGCCGC
>PMYF01000580.1 GCA_003171295.1 Acidobacteriota bacterium
TGATCACACTGCCGCGTTATCATCCCGGTGTAAAGCAGAACATCATACTCAATGGAGTTCAGCAAGCTCAGTCGCGTGTCCTGGCAGCGGCTGCAACGGATCATGACTTTGGGTTGGAACTCGACCGGGGGCGGGTTGAAATCTATCCCCCATATCGGGACAGCCAGGTCAACCAACTCCAGGCCCCACTCTCCCCGATCGCCAAAAATGTGGCGGACCTCCCCCACCACACGAAAGGTCGCCTGGATCCCGTTGCGCTGGTTGGTTACGACGACCTGAGAATTCGGCTGGAGGGAGCGCGATAGACTGACGCAGGCGCCGCATTCGCTGAGGCTGACCGTTTGCGTGTCTTCCACGAATTCCGCACCGGACGCGTCCGCCCCAGCCACGCGAATCGGCAAGAGAGAGAAAATTCGGTCGCTGCGACGCCGATTGGCTTCAGTCACGATCTTCTCGGCACGCAGGCTTCCTTCTTGGGCCATGTGCGTCGCCTCTTTAGGATCTTCCAGAGTTACGATGATCTCTAAGAATATTACGCCGCGACCCAGGCGCAGAATACCCCTTAGCAACACCGAACAGTAAAGTCAAGCGGGATATGCGCTAGGGAACCCACGCCTATTTACTCATGTGAACCTAATTAGTACGGCACTATTTCCCTTTTACAACTTGCTTCAGTTTTACAACTTGCAATCTATCGAAACAATGACACAAATCAGTTTTGACGGGTTTTCTCCATGGTCCCCGGGAAGCAGCGATGCTGCTTCTGGAGCACACCCTCCCGCGAGCGTTCGAGCGAGGGATCAGGCCCTTGGAAAACACAGGGGGCGCCGTCGAACGCCGCATAGCGAGAACTTCAGGCACGGATGCGCTGAGAGCATGGGGGGTGAAGAGCCGTGCCCGCAAGGAGTGCTTACCCATAGCGTCCCGTTGCGGAGGAAGGTGGGCAGCGTAGCTCCACCCAAATGGTCAGCCTATGATCTCCCCCTGACTCTCTTGACGATTCGCGAATTCCCCGTCAGTATGGTATTTAGGTTTGCGAGGGCCTGTAGCTCAGCTGGGAGAGCACATGGTTTGCAACCATGGGGTCGGGAGTTCGAACCTCCCCAGGTCCACCAACTAACCCTTTATCGCTTAGTCACATAGCAACCTGCTTCCGAGGTCCACTTAACCCCCGTAAATTCACTTTGCCCTTTTCGCGCCACAGGGGGTTTCATCACGCTCCGCTCTTTATATTTGGAACCTGCTGGCAGGATCGCGAACGGACGGACCGTCAGTGGCGCAATCCCCTTTATTTCTAAAGCAAACCAACGTCCCTCGACACGTTATGAGCGAGCCAGGCAAAAACCGCAATCCCGGCGCAACTGGGGCGGCGACCAGACCCAGGGCAATCCGAACAGAGATCAGGAGTGGGCGGAGGCCACAATATGAACCTCTTCCCCTCATCTCCAACGACGCCACCGCAGGAAAAGCGAGATTCCTCCGCCGCTGTTTCTGTCAGGGAAGTACTGTCCGGGATGGCAATCACAAAGCGCAAGATTAGAAAGCTGGATGCCATCGCTCATGCTAACCATCCAGAAGGCCACAAGAAACAACGGGCTTACAGCGCCAGACCTTTCGTTCTCTGTGGCATTCCGGTCCGCCGACCCCACAAGCACTCCTTGGAATATTCCCGGCAGAATGGCAGGTTCCGACTCCGAGTCATCGGCCACCCAGATTACGGCCTTCCTTTCGGCCAGGATCGCTTGCTGCTGATCTGGATAGCGTCTATGGCGACATGGCAAAAGTCCCGCGCCATTCGTTTTCGATCGGCGGCGACAATCTTAGAAACCTTTGGCCTGCCCAAAGACGGCCGCTACTACAAACGCCTCATTGCAGGTTTCGAGAGAATCTTTTATGCCACGTTCTTCTTTACCAGCGACGAGCAGAACGCTGAAACCATCATGATCACGCGCACCAGCTTCCGCTTCGTCAGCACTCTCAAACTCTGGTACATCCGAGGAACCCCGTCAGACCACGAACGAGATCCAAGTCCGATTGAAAACTCCATCCTGCTTTCCGAAGAGTTCTGGAATGAGATTCAAGGACACCCCATTCCCGTCGACCTGAACGTCGTCTGCGCCCTGCCGACTCCCCCGGCAATCTAGACTTGTACATTTGGTTAGTCTGGCGCAGTTGGACGGCGAAGGCCCAGGTGAACATTCCCCTATTCGGTTCAGATGGCCTGGTATCTTAGCTTGGAAACTCTGAGAATCTCAGGGAGCGGGACTTCCGCAGGCAGATTGCGCGGTGGCTGCAGATCACGCGCCAATTGTGGCCCAAGTGCGCCGCCACCCTAGCCGAGAGCGGAGAGAGCCTCGTACTGCAACCAGCCAGGAAAGGTCCGCATGCGCGGTAACACTGTGGAGTATTCAGATTCCTTCCACGTGACAGAGTTCGCGCATTTCACGTGATTCAGTTCGCGCATCTACGTGATTTAGTTCGCGAGAGTTTCAATGGGAAGCTACGGGATGAATGCTTGAACGGAGAACTCTTCTACTCGCTGAAGGAGGCACAGATTGTGATCGAGCAGTGGCGGGTGGAGTACAACACCCGGAGACCCCACTCGGCGCTCGGCTATAGGCCGCCGGTACCGGCGGCCTATAGCCCCTTGGTGTCACCAAATCCAGTTTCACAGCCCCGAGCTGTGATGTAGACTCTCTCACTGGAGGTGATACAAAATCTCGGTCAGGTCACAGCTTGCCGGAAGGCAGACTGGATCAC
>PMYF01000490.1 GCA_003171295.1 Acidobacteriota bacterium
GTTTCTCTCCGGCGCGCACAGCTCCACGGGCGGCCGTGTTCGACGACCTGGAGGCGCGGCTCATCGTGGCGATAGAGCAGTTCATTTGCGACACGGCCGGAAGGCGCCTTGTAAGTCAGCTCCAGAGCCTCGGAGCCAAACCACTGGACACTTACAACCGTGACGAGGCTGTCAGGAAGAATGCCGCTGACGGCGGCTGTCGGCGTCAGATCTTCAAGACGGGTCATGTTTTTTGTGTTTGTTCCCCGGTTGCGATGGTTCGGTCTGCAACGTATCTCTCCGTAGCGTCCCGCACGACCCAAGCCAACGACACCTTTTTCTGCTTCGCGATTTCGTTGAGAGTTTCGTAGAGATCGGACGGGAAGCTGATCGATGCACGGACCCAGGATGGGCTCTGAGCCTTCGTGCTTTTTCTCTGTCCCTTTTTCGCCTTCATCGTTGGCCTGCCTCTATCATAAATTCTTCACCACTGTACACCACGGCGGTGAAACTGCAAGTGGCCTCTACTGCCGGCCCCGTTTTTTCTTGCGTGAGGGACTGTCACCGGATGGCCGAGACTGCTCGCCGCGCTGCGCCCGTCGCAGCGGGCAGGCTCGGGGAGCGAAGTGAGTAAGGCCCGACCGGCAGTTCGTGCCGGGCACGCCCCGTGGAAGGGACCGGAAGGTGACATAAAGACGCTCGTCCTTCCCGAAGTTACCGAATGCCACGTTATTGATGGCGGTCCAAGCTTTCCGGCTTGGGGTTCCCCTTCGACGCATTGCCACTCCGGAGGCGGCAGTTGCTAAGAGGTGGAAGTCGGCAAGAGAGTTGTTTGGCCAATCCCTACAACGATTCCAAGCAGCTCCAACTCTGGTTGCCGAAACGGCAGGTCTAGCGACGGAAGATCTTCTCGCAATAAAGCCTCAGCCTTGGTCAATATCTCAATCTTGCCTGCAGGGGCAGCAGTCGGTTCCGCATCCGTATCGGCTGAGGGTTTAACGGTGCCGGCCAGTTCATTCAACAACCGCAGAACCTGCCAGTCTTTTAGGGTGCGAAAAGACTCTGCTTCACAGAGGACCCCGCAGATGATGGCGTTAGGCTGACTAAGGTTTCCAGTGATTCGATCATAGCAGCGAAATACCAGCAAGACACCGACTCCAGCGCGGTCGGCGACCGCTGTATAGGTATCGGGCAGTTGGCAGGCTTGGTCCAGGGCCGTATCGAACAGGCGACTTCCAACGCCGAGGATTGTACCTCTTTCCCCCGATGGCTCCGGCGATACAACGGCACCTGGACCCGGGCCGGCGCAACCGACCACTCATCTACCCGTGCCGACGCAACCGCCCAAACCCAAGCGCTATCACGGCACGGTGATTCTCGATTCTGCGCGGGTCGGGCGAGATGCCGGCAGGATCGCGGACGAGGTTGTTACGCATCTCGTCGGGCTCGTCGGCTCAACGGTGCACGTGACACTGGAAATCGAGGCAGAGATCCCCGCAGGGGTGCCCGATAATGTCGTGCGAACGGTCACAGAAAACAGCCGAACGCTAAAATTCTCGAGCAATAGTGGTTTTGAGACTGAGTAGGGGGCCCTTGGATAGTTCCGTGGCACGGAAGAGGATGAGCTCAGTGCTCATGGCTGTGGTCCGGTAGTCTTTTGTGGTTTCAACCGGTCAACAATCCGCAAAAGCTGACTGGCGAAAATAATCACCTCGGCCGCGTCCTCGGGGTGCGTCGGGACGTGGCGGTGGCTCTGTGGATTCTTGTAAAGGCCGATCGCGCCGGCGAAGAGGTTCGCATCGCTTCCTGTTCGGCCAGGGGTAGCTGCGTGTCCGTGAGGGGCCCCGGCATGCCGGGCGGCTGGTTGTTCTTGGGCGCGGACCGGAAGGCCCTGCGCATCAGATCCGTTCCATAGTCGTCAGGCCCGAAGTTTCCGGCTTCGCGACCTTCGCCGGCTATGACGGACTAGGTGCGGGTACCACCAACCCCCAGTCCGGCGCCGTCAATACTTTTCAGTACGCGGACACGCTTGCCTTCATTCACGGCAACCACTCATTGGATTTCGGCGTGGATATCCGACCGATCAAGCGCGGCAATTTCTTCGAGGACATTGACGCGCGCGATGCATACGGGTTCAACGGGGTGGTTACAGGCAGCGCCGTCTTGGGGGGTCTACCCCCAACCGTTCAGGCGGCACTCTTGGCTGCCTGTCATCCGCCCAGTTGCGGCTTCGGCAACGGCGTGGCCGATGCTCTGTTCGGCCTCCCAACGAGTTGGGTCCGCGGTTCTTCGGGCTACGTCTCGGGGACCGCTACGGAGTACGATTTCTTTGCGCAGGACCGCTGGAAGATTCGGCCCAATCTCACCCTGACGCTCGGCCTCCGGTATGAATACAACAGCCTGATCACGGACAAGCACAACCACTTCGGCAGCTTCGACTTTAATAAGGGCTTGCTGCTCGCCGCGGGAACGAGTGCGGCTACCCTGCTGAATTTTGTCGGCACGACGGGGGCCTCGGGCCTGCCCATCGGGCAATTCCAACAGGTCGGGACGGAGAACCTGGGAAGCAATTCGGAAAACCGGGCGCTGCAGCGCCCCGACCACACCGACTTTGGGCCGCGCCTCGGCCTCGCCTGGATGCCTTTTGGAAATCAAAAGACCGTCATCCGCACCGGCGGCGGCGTCTACTACGACCAGATGGTCGGTCAGCTTTATTTCCAGAAGAGCTTCAACCCGCCGTACTTTCAATTGAGCCAAGGAAACCTGCTCGATAATGAACGGGCAGTGTTTACCGCCGTGGCCACGCCGCCCTCGGCTGGCGGCCTGCCGCTGGCCAGCGGTCTCCTTCTCCAAAACCTATTCGTCGCGCCCTCACTCACACAGGCACTTTTCCCGCCCCTTGACCCGGTCAAGGTAAACCTCACGGACGGAAAGATTCTCGAATGGACATTCGATGTGCAGCGACAGTTGGGCTCCTGGCTGCTTGACGTGGGCTACGTTGGCACTCGGGGACTGCGATTGCCCTTTGAGTGGGACCCTAACCAGCCCCAAAACGCGCTCTATGCGAGCGGCGGCACCTGCATTCCGGGCACCCCGGCGAATACGCCGTGCCCACGGGCCTACCCCAATTTTCCGACCATGTATTACACCGATCCCATCGGCACGTCGATTTATCATTCCTTACAGGTCAAACTGGAGAGGCATTACACTAACGGCTTGGCGATCATCGGCGCCTACACCTGGTCGAAATCCATCGACGACGACTCCGCGTATTTCGGCACCAATGCCAGCCCGGGTTTCCCGCAGAATTCCTCTAATCTCGCTGCGGAGAAGGGCCGGTCGGACTTCGACTATGAGCAACGCTTCTCGCTGGCTTATGTTTACGACCTGCCTCTTGGGAACAGGATCGGAAAGTTGCAGAACTCGAAGGCGAACTACCTCATCAACGGTTGGGAGATTGCGGGGATCGCCATGCTGCAATCCGGGGCACCCTACACGCCCACCGTCGACGGAAATCCCAGCAATAATATCGACAACCACGACCGTCCGAACGTCGTTCCCGGTGTGAGCTTCTATCCCGCCCATAAGAGCGTCAACCAGTGGACAGATCCGGCCGCCTTCTCCCTGCCTGCCCCTTACACCTTCGGAAACGCGGGACGAAATATTCTGACTGGGCCAGGTCTGGCCGACTGGGACTTCTCGCTGATTCGCAACTTCAAATTGGGGGAATCGAAAACCCTTCAGTTCCGAGCCGAGATGTTCAATATTTTCAACCGGCCCAACTTCGCTCTGCCCAATGCTGACTGGAATTCCGCCTCTTTTGGCGTGATCGGCAACACGGTGCAGCCCATCGCCGGCCAGGCTTCGGGCGGACCGGGCGACCCGCGCGAGATCCAGTTCGCGTTGCGCTTGGCGTGGTAGGAGCGAAGCTTTTGTTCGCCCCCATAAATTCGTACCGGTGCACGACCTCCAGACGTTCGGGCACGACCGGGGGATAGTGTCGTTTCATTGACTTGACAGTAAATCCTCCATATAGTAGTTTTTCTGACCATTCAGGGCATACGTCAACAATATATGGGGCGGATTTTCATTCTTGCAGCTACGAAGATGGAAGCAGACCCAGTGGCACGGCTCCTCGGGGTCCCCCATGGGAAGTGTGTTTCCGAAGCCGGCCCGATCACGGCAGGACCGAATCAGCTCGAATTCTTCTTTATTGGAATCGGCCCCAGGCAGGCGCGCGAGCGAGCCGCGGAGATACTCTCTGACAGCCCACAACGCCCGACCGCGGGCGATAAGAAAAGCAACAGACCGGATGCCGTGATTGTAATTGGTTTCTGTGGTGGACTGACTGACTCGCTGCCGGAGATGACCATAGTTACATACTCGTCGTGCGTTTCTGAGACGAGCGGAGGTATCCCTTGCTCTTGCGCACCTCAGATTTCCGCGCAAGTCACAGAGCTCTTGAATACTCAAAATGCGCCCTGCAGGTCGGTGGTGGGTATCACTTCCCCGCGCATTGCAGTTTCGAGAAATGACAAACTCCAACTCGCGCAAACCGGAGCCCAGGTGGTAGACATGGAGAGTTACGAGATTATCTCGGCAGCTCACAAATCCGGCATCCCCGCAATGGTCGTCCGCGTCGTCTCGGATTCTCTTGACCGTCAACTCCCCGACTTCAACCGCGCGCTGAACCCGGACGGCACAGTCAACAATGGCAAGGCCCTTCGAGTGATGTTAGGCTCTCC
>PMYF01000761.1:0-142 GCA_003171295.1 Acidobacteriota bacterium
AGTTTTCCAGTTCGCGCAAGTTACCGGGCCAAGGGTACTCCATGGCGGCATTTACCAGCGCCGGCGTGAGGGGAAGCGGGTCACGCGCATAGCGCGCGGCGAAACGGGACATGAAGTGCCGGAGAAGCAGCGGAATCTCCTC
>PMYF01000761.1:169-2296 GCA_003171295.1 Acidobacteriota bacterium
AGCCGGGAGAATTCACCATCCTGCAACACGTGAAGCATCTTGGCCTGCAAAGCCGGCGACATCTCGCCGATCTCATCCAACAAGATGGTGCCCTTATCGCACTGCTCGAACTTGCCCGGCTTGGCTTTTATCGCGCCCGTAAAGGCGCCGGCCTCAAAGCCAAAGAGTTCGCTCTCCAGGAGCTCACTGGGAAGCGCCGCGCAATTCACCTTCAGGAAAGTTTGTCCAGCTCGCGGGGACAGCTTGTGGATCAAGCGCGCCAGAATTTCCTTGCCCGTGCCGCTTTCGCCCAGGATCAGCACGGGCACATCAACGCCCGCGATCATGGCAACTTGACCGCGAATCTTGCGCATGCACTCGGAGGCCGCAAGGAAGTACAGGTCATCCCCCACCTCTTCCGCGTTCTCCAGCAAACCTGCCACTTCCGGCCCGGCGGAATGACGCCCCAGGACCCGCTGGATCACCGCCTCCAGGTCCGCCTCCTGGAACGGCTTGGGCAAGTAGTCTTGCGCTCCCAGGCGGATCGCTTTCGCTACCGTACGAGGATCGCTGACACAGGAAAGCATGACTACTTTGACTCCCGGCCGGATTTCATGCATGCGTTCCAGCGTCTCCAGGCCGTTCAGGCCNNCCATTGGCGGCGGTTTCCACCTTATATGACTCAACCTCCAGCACCGTACGCAGGAAGTTGACCATGTGTGGTTCGTCATCCACTACGAGAATGTTCGGAGTCTTCGCCACAAGATCTCCCTAATCGAGCGACAGATCGGATTCTTACCCGCGCAACGGTCGAGAATCCAGGCATCCATTCCGGCAGGAGCGGTGGGCTAGCACTGAACCTCACGTAAGATTGAGCAGGCCACCTGAGTACTGCTCGGACCGCGGCGCGTTCACCCCACGAGGTTGCCACGACGAAGGAAAGCTGCCCCTAAACGTTTTCCATACCCTGCTTGACTGTTTCCCCTGGACCGCGATTTTCCACGTCGGGGGCCAAACGAATCCGTTTTTCCAAGGCGTCCGAGCCTTTCTCGTGTTTGGGCGTGACACCCACAGCCTTTTCCCCGCTGACAACTACTTCATCGGCAAGGCCAGAAAGATATCAAGCCCCACCCCGCACCTTTTTCGAGGGAAGCAATACGATTTCCCTTCCCGGGCAAAGGCTAGCGACCTTTGGATTCTTGCCGTCCTCTAAACCTTCTGCGGTCGCAAGCGAATGACAGCAGTGCACTTTCAGTATGTAGTATCTTTTATAAGCCAACGGCCGCCTCAGGTCAAGTCACTTCGCAGTTAAGTAGTTTCCAAGGCACGCATCCTGGAAGGGCTAACGGCTCTCGGGAAGTCGGATAAAATAGGGGAATCTGTACCCCTCTCTGCGGTTGGGGCAGAATAGGCCGCGTCGCCCCAGGGGCCAAGTGGGTCTGGAGTGCTCGGGAAAAGGGCTGCAGGGTCGTCTGTTGCACCTTGCGGGAACGGCCTGCTGGGGTTCCGGCTATGCTGAGAGAGAGCGGGTGATCCGGTGGTGGCAAAGCGCCGGGCCACCACGCTCGGGGAGCAGGATCGCCGCGCTCCCCTCAGGCAGAAGTTCGCCCGCGCCCTGCTAGGCGTGCTGCATGGGCAACAAGAAACAGAACCTGCTCCCCACTCCCGGTTCGCTTTCCACCCAGATTTTTCCCCCGTGCATTTGAACCAGGCGCCGCGCAATTGCCAGCCCCAGTCCCGCCCCCTGCGCTTCACTCTCATCTCCGGGAACTCGGAAGAAGTCATCAAACACTTCCAAGTGAAATTCGGGAGCAATTCCCTTCCCGGAGTCGGAAACCGTCACCTGCGCCATGTCAGATCCCCCTACGCTCGCGCTGCGCCGTTCCACCTGGGGGGGGGCGCCCATCCGGCCACGCCGCTCCAGTATATGGGGCTCCGCCGTCAGCCAAACCGCACGACCCGTGGGGGTGAACTTGAGAGAGTTCTCCAGAAGGTTCGAAACCACCTGTTGCACCTTGTGGTAGTCAAATAGGAAAGGAGGAATCTCCGGATTGGCCCGGAAATACAGTGCCACACCCTTCTCAGAAAACTTGCCCAGCCAGTACCCACACACCTCCGACAGGCAGGCGCTCAAATCCCCCGACTCCA
>PMYF01000761.1:2318-3854 GCA_003171295.1 Acidobacteriota bacterium
CGTGGCCAGCGCAAGCGTGCGCCGGTGAACTTCCTCTTCCAGCCGCCCACGCGACTCCAATAAGTCCCGATAAAGCGGTAAGAGGCCATCTTTCTGACCGGTCAGGGGTGCCGCTGCCTCCTCAGGCCCTTGCTCTCTTCCCCCAGAGAACGGACCCTCGGCCTTCTTGACAGTCTTCCCCCGGGACCCATCGGACATAGTTTGTGCGTTCTCCGCCTGAGCCAACTCTACCCTGAGCTTACCCCAAATGGACCCCACTAGTGACACGAAACACCAAGGGTTCAAGAGGCTCAAGGATTGCAGGCATGTTTATCACCCCAGGCTGCCCTTGTCAAGGCAAGGGAAAGCACAAACGGTTAACTCTAGAGAAAATCTTTGCAACCCGAGTATTTAGATAACTACGTAGTATGAAATAAGTCGGCAGAGGCCACACGCAAGGTGCTGATAAATAAGGGGAACGCAAAGGAGGCGACCGCCTCATTAATGCAGCCTTTTGGCCACAAGCTTGCACAGTTCTAATCTGGTAAATCCCCGGCGCCCCCAGGGAGGCGGTGCACCATAGGCAAAGAACGACGTCGTTTTGATAGATTACCCCTGGGGATTCCCATCTTCTTACGGGGGGTCGACAAGAACGGGAAAGAATTCCTCGACTTCACGGTCGCCCTGAACGTGAGTGCCGGTGGCGCGCTGGTTGCATCGCGGAGGTCTCTCGCACGCTCCTGCCGGCTTTCACTGGAAATACCCACCGCACCGATACCCGCCCTCGCTGCCACTCCCGAGATAAAGCGCGCCATCTCCGGCCGCGTGTTGAGGGGCACCAATAAGAACACACACTATCTCTATGCCGTGCGCTTCGTTCACCCCTTAATCGGCAAGGTGAAGCAACGAGTTCCTGTGCCTAGCAAAACCGGACACCCCCGTGGGGCGCTAACGGAAGCCACTCGTAGGGCGACTCCCAGCGTCTGAAATGGCAGTTGGCCTTTGGGATCAGCAATCCCACCCAGGCTTGCTGCGCAGGCGAGGGATTCCTTTCGAAACAGTGGTCATTCCCGCGAAAGCGGGAATCCAGTCCCTCGGCGGCGCATTTCCAATGGCTTGCGGAGTGGATTCCCGCTTTCGCGGGAACGACTTCACCCGGGAGTCCGTGTCTCGCAAGTGACACCAGTACCCGCCCCTGCCAGGATGGAAGGCACGGCCAGGAGGAGCGTGCTACCATACGGAGGGGGTGTGGATGGAAACGAACTTGGTCCTCATGTGGGGCGTTGCGCTGGCCATCCTGTCCGGCGTGATGAACGGCACGTTTACGCTGCCGATGCGGTATCTGGGCCGCTGGTCCTGGGAGAACGTTTGGGGCCTGTTTATCGTGGTGTCCTGCCTGCTCCTGCCGGTCGCCATGGCCCTCGCCACGGTTTCGCATCTGCCGGAAGCACTCGCGGAGGCGCCCCCGAAGGCCCTGGCCAGCGCCCTGGCTAGCGGCTTTGCCTGGGGGTTTGGGGCGATCATGTTTGGTCAGGGGGTGAGCGCCCTGGGAATCTC
>PMYF01000761.1:3902-10909 GCA_003171295.1 Acidobacteriota bacterium
TATGCAGGAAGACTTAAAGAACGCAGCCAGAAGAACCAGCAAGAGAAAGTCCGCGGAGAAATGGTGGGGAAGGCGCGCCCCCTCCGGGCGGGGCTGCTGCTCTGCGCCGGGGCGGGAATCCTCTCGGCGGTGTTCAATATTGGCTACAGTTCGGCGCAGGGCATTATAAAATCAGCGGTAGGGCTGGGCAACAGCCCTTTTGCCGGTTCCAACCTCGTGTGGCTGTTGATGCTGACCGGAGGCGCGGCGGCCAACCTGGCTTTCTGTGGCTATCTGTTCCGGAAGAATCACTCCTGGTCGAAGTACTTTCAGCCGGAAGCGTTGCCGCTCTACGGCCTCGCGATTCTGATGGGGCTGCTCTGGGGCGGGAGCACCTTCGTATATGGCTCCGCCGCCCCCAAACTGGGAACGCTGGGGCCGGCCATTGGCTGGCCACTTAGCCTGACCGTCGGGCTGCTCACGGCTAACGTCTGCGGCATGCTCGCCGGCGAGTGGAAACTCTCGCGGCTTGCCGAGCGCGGCTGGATGGCGGCGGGCCTGGCCGTTCTGGTCGTGGCCATCGTCACGCTGGGCTGGTCAAGCACCCTCCACTAAATCACTCGCCCCGCGCGCCCTCACTGGGGATTCCCCATGTCCGGAAAGAGTTTCTTCACGAGCTTCGCGACGTTCGAGGCAAAGTGCCGGATGGTGTCGATCCCCTCCACGTCCTTCCAGGCCTCCCCCGGCAGCCGGCCGAACACCATGTTCCAGTAGGTCGAGCCCGGCACGATCATGTCGTTGATCAGGAAAAACATGAGCATTTCCTGTAGCGTAAACGTCTGGCCGCCCCGGCGCGCCACGGCGATGGCGCCGCCCACTTTTCCCGCCAGGAACCGATCGGTCTTCATGGAAACATAGCCGATGCGCTGCAGGGCCGCCATCACGTCTCCCCGCGCGGTGCCGAAATAGACGGGGGAACCCACGATAAAGCCCTGGGCGCTCCGTAGCTTCTTGATGATTTCGTTCAATCCATCCTGAATGCTGCACTCCCCGATTTCCGAGCATTTCCCGCAGGCCGTGCAGGATTCAATTTTCATCTCGGCAAATGAAACGACTTCGGCCTCGACGCCTTGCTCCTGGATGACCTTGGCGCACTCCCGCATAAGCTGCGCCGTGTTGCCATCGGGTTTGGGGCTTCCACTGATTAACAGAGTTTTGGGCATGATTCCGTCTCCTCCAGGCTTCGCTCGAGCCCTGTATTCTCGCATGGTCTGCGCCCCTCGTCGATGCCGTCCTGCCGGCATAGCTCGCAGCCAGGCGGCATCAGAGCGCAGGCTGCACCGAGGGCAGTCGCCCGCCGAGTCGCGAGCCACAGTAGGCAAGCCGCGCGGGCATATTTCCAGGCGCTGCGGCAAGGTGTACACTCCAAGACCCAGCCGCTATCTGCATGGCCGGTTTATGGCCGTACCGTCTCACAGTGCCTTGCTTCCTGCTCACGGTGTTTGAAAAGATACGGCATGTGCCAGGAAAAGAAACGTAGCGGGAAGGACCTCAAACCCATGCTTGAACGACGTCGGGCGGAAAGATACCTCGCGAAGGGCGGAATCTTACTCACCTGGTTGTTCCTGGGGTTGGTCAATTGGCCGCCAGCAAACTTGACGCTGGGTGCAATTGGGGGGCCTCCCGCGGACTACACATCCGTTGCCACTCCCGGAGACCTCGTCATCCGCGATTTCCGCTTTCACAGCGGCGAAGTTCTGCCGCAACTTCACCTCCATTACGCCACGTGGGGGAAGCCGGTTCGGAACGCTAAGGGCGCCATCACAAATGCCATGCTCCTTCTGCACGGCACGCTGGGTAACGGGACGAGTTGGGGGCAGGCGGCTCCACTCAGTCCGAACCGACACCCGTTACTTGCGCCCGGCGGCCCCCTCGACGTGGAGAAGTACTTCGTCATCGCGCCCGACACCATCGGCGCCGGGAAGTCCTCCAAGCCGAGTGACGGGCTGCGCATGAAGTTCCCGCATTACAACCTGGAAGATATCGTTGCCGCGGAGCGCCAGGTAGCTGAACACCTGGGGATACACCATTTCGTGGCGGTGCTCGGCGGATCCATGGGAGGCCGCCAGGCGTGGCAATGGGGCGTGCAGTATCCCGATTGGATGGATGCCTTGGTGCCAATGATCTCGTCTCCCTTTCCGAATGCGGGGCGCCGCGGCCTGATCGACCTGCTCCCTGAGGCCATCATCAAAAACGATCCCGCCTGGAACGAGGGGAACTACACCCAGAACCCGAAGGGAGTGCGCCTCGCGATGTTGACGTACGGCCTTTTCACCCAAACCGCCACAGAGTTTGACCACACCCTGCCCACCCGCGAGGCGGTCGAGAAGGCAGTCGGCCGCGACCGCGACGCCTCCTCGGAAGCTGACGCCAACGACCTCATCTACATGCTGGAGTTAAACAATGGGTTCGACGCCTGGTCCGATCTCGACCGCGTGCACTGCCCGGTTCTGATGATCAACGTGCGTACAGATTTGATGGTGCCAGTGGAACTCGAGCACGCCCGGAAGGTGACCCGGCGCCTTAAGAACGCCACTTGTCTCGAAATCACAGAAGAGGGTGAATATGGCCACGGCGCGCTGGGCCGGACCAGCCAGATCTGGGGGCCGAAACTCAAAGCGTGGTTGGGAAGCATTCCTCGGACCCCGTGACCCACTACCCTGCCTCAGGCATCCTTTGAGGGTTTTCGAAAACCTGCTAAGTTAGAATGGCAACCGGCGCCGTGTGCCAGCGGCATCGCGGCGGGGCCTCGCGAGGTATTTGAAAGCACATGCACATTCCGGATGGCTATCTCAGCCCGTTGACTTGCGCGGTCCTTTACGGCACATCGGCGCCATTCTGGTACCTGGCCTTGCGACGCGTGAAGAAGTTCCTGACCACGCGCTTGGTGCCCCTAATGTCGATGGTGGCGGCGCTGACCTTCGTAATCATGATGTTCAATCTCCCCTTGCCCGGTGGCACCACTGGCCACGCCGTGGGCGTGGCACTGGCGACGATCCTGCTTGGACCGTGGGCTTCGATTCTGGCGGTTTCAATTGCCCTCTTGATCCAGGCGGCCTTTTTTGGGGACGGAGGCATTACCACGTTCGGCGCCAACTGCTTCAACATGGCAATCGTCGGCTCGCTGGTGGCGTATGCGGTGTACCGCATCGGCGCCGGGCGCGCCGCCCTGACCTCTCCGCGCCGGGTGGTGGCTGCAGCGCTCGCAGGTTACACGGCCATCAACGCCGCAGCGTTCTGCGCCGCCGTGGAATTTGGAATTCAGCCCTGGTTCTTCAAAGACCCGAGCGGCGCGCCCCTCTATGCTCCCTATCCTTTGGGCATTGCGATTCCGGCGATGATGATTGGGCACTTGACCTTTGCTGGCCTTGCGGAGCTCGTCCTGTCTGCCGGGGTAGTAGCCTACTTCCAGCGAACCAATCCTTCTCTGCTGAAGCTTACTGCTCCCGGCGCATTACGCGCTGACCAGGAAATGAGTCCTCGGGCCGAGGGAAGCACCTGGAGCGCGGTGCGCCCGCTGGGGGCCGCGCTGGCCCTGCTCCTGGTGCTTACTCCTCTGGGGATTCTGGCCGGCGGCACGGCCTGGGGCGAATGGAGCGCGCGTGACTTTTCCCGTCCCGAAACGCGCCAAAGAATAGCGGCGGCATCGCAGGACCAGGCGCCGCCCGCCCAGCCCCCACGCGGTTTGGCGCGCCTTTGCTCCGTGTGGACGGCGCCCTTCCCACAGTATGCTCCCGCATTGGTCCGCCGGCCGGCCGTGGGCTACACCCTCTCGGCCATGTTTGGTTCGGGGGTCATCATTCTGATCTGTCTGGTCGGGGGTTGGCTCGCCTCCCGCGGGCGGCGCCCACTGTAGCGCCGCTCTATGAGCGGCGAAGCTGTTGAGAATTCGAAGTCGCCGATCATAGACCGGCGCTACAACTGCAGAAACCCCGTGAATTTTCTGGAGCGGTCACTCTCGAGTTTTGTCAACGCCATGGAGCGGGCGCTCTACGCAGAAGAACTTGCCCAGGCGAACGGCCTGCTGCAGTGTCTTGACCCGCGCATCAAGGTGGTCGGCATCCTGGCCCTGGTGATCGCCGTGGCGATGGCCCATAAACTCTGGGTGATTGGCGCGGTCTTCGCCTGCGCGGTCCTCCTGGCCGTCTCCTCGCGCATCCCGCTCGCGAGCCTCGCCCGGCGGGCCTGGCTTCCCGTGCTCCTGTTTACGGGAATCATCGCGCTGCCGGCCCCCTTGGTGGTTCCCGGCCGCGAGGTCTGGCGCCTCCCCTGGCTGGCGTGGCCGATCACGGCCCAGGGGCTTACCAGCGCCGGTTACCTGGTAACGCGGGTTGAAGCTGCGGCGACACTGTCCTTGCTACTGATCCTCTCAACGCCCTGGAGTCACGTCTTGAAGGCGCTGCGTGTGTTCCGTATGCCCGTGGTCCTGGTGGTCATTCTGGGCATGGCCTACCGCTATATTTTCTTGCTGCTCGCGAGCGCCCACGCTATGTTGGAATCGCGCCGCAGCCGCCTGGTGGGCAAGTTGGAAGGGCCCGAGCGCCGCCGCTTGGCCGCCGCGAGCGTGGGCGTGCTGATCTCCAGAACTCTACAACTGAGCGGCGACGTTTACGACGCGATGCTGGCCAGGGGATTCCGCGGCGAAGTCCACGTGCTCGACGATTTCCGGACCACGCCCCTCGATTGGATTATGCTGGCCGTCCTGGCGGCCCTGGCGGCGGCGGCGTTTTATGGCGGGAGATAGGGCCATCTTGGCCGTGCGCATGGGTAGAGCTTGCCCGGTATAGCGGCGACTTTACGTCGCCACCGCGGATTGGTTCCATTGCCGTTGTTGCGATATAACATCGCCGCTACGCCGTCCGTCAGGGGTCTTTCAGCACCCTGATAGAGCAGCGCCAGAGAGAAAGTGAGCCCGGCATGCCGGATCCGGTATTCGAGGTTCGCGCGGTCACGTTTCGCTATCACCAGGTGACCGCGCTTCAGGACTTAAGCCTGGCCATCGCGCCCGGCAAGCGCGTCGCGCTGCTCGGAGCCAACGGGTCCGGCAAGTCCACCCTGTTGCGCATTCTGGACGGCCTGATCTTTCCTGAAACAGGCAGCGTCCAATTCTGCGGAGAATCGCTGAGCGAGGAGCACTTGCAGGATGCCGGTTTCGCCCGCCAGTTCCGCCGCCGGGTGGGACTGGTATTTCAGAACCCGGATATCCAGATCTTTTCCCCCACGGTGTTTGATGAAGTCGCTTTTGGCCCCCTGCAACTGCAATGGCCCAAGGAGAAAGTCCGCACCGAGGTCGAGCAGATGTTGGAGGCGATGAAGATTGCCCACCTCAAGGATCGCTCCCCCCATCACCTGTCCACAGGAGAAAAGAAGCGGGTAACGCTCGCCTCCGTGCTGGTCCTGGATCCCGAAGTGCTGCTGCTGGATGAGCCCACGGCAGCGCTCGATCCCAGGAGTGCCAGCCAGATGATCGATTTCCTGATCAGTTTGCGCGGGGGAGCTAAGACCGTGGTCGCCACCACGCACGACCTCGACATCCTGGAGGATGTTGCCGATTACTGTTTTGTTATCCAGGCCGGCCGCATGGTCGCCCAAGGCGTACCCGCGGAGGTTTTGCGCGAGACCTCCCTGCTGGAGCAGACCAACCTCGTCCACGCCCACCGTCACCTCCACCCCTCGGGCGAGGTCCATTCGCATCCCCACCTGCACTCTCACAAGCATTGAGAGAAAACGCGGTCCCTACCAGGCTGCAGAAAAAACTCTGACGGACGGTGTAGCGGCAATACAGAATTTGCCCCAATGGCTCTGACCCGGCTGCCGGGCGATAAATCTCCTGCGCAAATATTTGCAAAGGCCAATATAATCTCCGACCGACGCTCCGCCCCCAGGTGAAGTCGGGGGCAGCCAAGGGAGAGGGCCGCGAAGGACTCATCAAACGGAGGAGAGACCATGGAGAATGAAGGGCTGAGCATTTTGGACAAACGCACCAAGACTACCTACGAGATCCCGCTTCACGAGGGCACGGCACGAGCCATGGACTTGCGGCAGATTAAGACCGGACCGGAAGATTTCGGCCTGATGACCTACGATCCCGCTTTCATGAATACGGCCTCGTGTCATAGCGCCATCACCTTCATCGACGGCGACAAGGGCATTCTGCGCTACCGGGGCTATCCCATCGAGCAATTGGCGGAGAAGTGCAGCTTTTTGGAAGTTGCCTACCTGCTGCTTCACGGTGAACTGCCCACCGCGTCACAATTGAAAGATTGGGGCACCAAGGTCACCTACCACACCATGCTGCATGAATCGACCAAGAAGCTCCTGGAAGGCTTCCGCTATGACGCGCACCCCATGGGCATGTTCATCAGCACCATGGCGGCGCTCTCCACGATGTACCCGGACGCCCGTTGTGTGAGCGACCCGGGGTCGCGCCAACTGCAAATCCTTCGCCTCATCGGTAAGGTGCCCACGATCGCGGCTTATACCTATCGGCACGGCCTCGGTTACCCATACGTTTATCCCGACAACGACCTGAGCTACACCGAGAATTTCATGAACATGCTGTGGAGAATGGCGGAGCCCAAGTACCGGGCCAATGCCGTGCTGGCGCGCGCGCTTGACATCCTCTTCATCCTGCACGCCGACCACGAGCAGAACTGCAGCACCAACGTCATGCGCTCCGTGGGCAGTTCGCAGGCGGACCCGTTTGTAGCCACGGCTGCGGCGGCGGCGGCGCTCTCCGGCCCGCTGCACGGCGGCGCCAACGAAGAAGTGCTGAAGATGCTCGACGAGATCGGGAGCAAGGAGCGCGTCCCCGCTTATATTGAGCGCGTCAAGGCCGGGCAATTCAAGCTGATGGGCTTCGGTCACCGCATCTACAAGAATTACGACCCCCGCGCCCGCATCATCAAGCAGGCCGCCGACCAGGTCTTCGAGATCACCGGCAAGAATCCCAAGCTCGACATTGCCCT
>PMYF01000644.1 GCA_003171295.1 Acidobacteriota bacterium
AGGGTGCTGGTGATCTCGCCAAAGCTGCTCGATGTGGACGAAGCGGTCGGCAGACCGAAGGCAGGAGTGTTGGTCATGTTGAAGGCATCGAACCGAGCTTCGAGGGTGGATGCATGGTAGATGGGAATGCTTTTGAAGAGCGACAGGTTGTCAGAGAAGTACGCCGGCCCGCGGAATTGGTTGCGTTGCGAAGTGCCGAGAACGCCGACAGTGGGCGCCGTAAAGGAAGCCGTATTGAACCATGGAGTTCGGCCCGCTGACACTCCACTGACAGCGTGCGTGACCGTGAACGGGCCAGTGAAATTGGCCGTCGTGGTGGTTCCCGGCGTGACGGTGGAGGATGTGACCGTAAAAGGCAAGCCCGAGACCATCCCGATGACGGCCGACGTCTTCCACCCGCCAATAACCATGTCGGCTGCTTTGTTGTTGTTGATCCACTTGTGGCCTTTGCCAAAGGGCAGCTCGTAGGTAACCACCTCCTCGGCGTTCANNGCGCCGGTTGCCGCTAAAATACAGCAACGCTCCGTCCTGAGCGCCAGTCACGTAGCCTTGCGCCTTGCCCCAGGTAAATGAGGAGAGGAAGGTCAGGCCGGCGGAAGCGCGCTTTGTGAGCTGAGCTTGCAGCGACTCATAATTGGTGGAGAAACCCAGGAAGTACTGTGTGACCGACGCGGTCTTTCCGAAGGCGACGTAGAAGGGATCGGATGTTCCGCTTTGACCGTAGATGCTGGGGTTGTTGATGTTTTGCGCAACGTCGATCCGCGTTCCGTGGTTGGCGACATACGCAACCTGCAAGGACATATTGTACGGCAGAGCGCGTTCAACCGCCACGTTCCACGAGGCGACAGAGGCATTCTTGAAGTTGAGTGGGATATAGAGATTACCCAGGGAGAGGGTGCCGTTGGCGGCGCTTTCCGTGAGTGTACCGCCCGAGGTAAACGCTGCTGTTGGAGTAGCGGGTATACCTGTCACGAAATTGACTACGCCGCCGGTCGAGTTGAGTGCTGGTCCGTAGGTGGGGGTATTCAGGTAGTTGGTGCTGGTCTTGATGGGATAGTTATAGGCATAGCTGTTGTCCACAAAGGGAACATAGCTGATGCCGAATCCGGCGCGAAGGACGGTCTTATCGGACACACGGTAAGACGCTCCGAGCCGCGGAGCGAAGTTTTTGTAGTCCGTTTGCATCCCGATATTGCTGGGGTTCCCGTCTTCGCCGGCGAGAACGAGTTGATTGTTAGAAGGGTTGTAGCTGACGAAGCCGCCCGGCTTGCGGGGAGTGGCCGGCGGGTACAACTCATAGCGCAGGCCGAGATCGACGGTCAGCTTATGAGTGACCTGCCACTTGTCGGAGACAAAGAAGAAGAGCCAGGTCTGCCGGAAGCACGGGAAGGTGCTGTTGGTGTCCTGCCCCACCCCAAAGGGAACGTCGAAGAGAACGCTGGCGATGTCATTGGCTTGCCCGGTGACCGCGCCGTTGAATGCGGTGGCGCCCGGCGCCGAGGTCTGGTTCTCGGTGAAGTAGAAGGTTCCCGCGGCGGCGTTGATGTTTCCCTGCAGAAGATCGTCGCGCACACGACGGATGTCGACGCCGGCCTTCAGGGTGTGATTGCCTTTGATCATGGTCCAGTTATTTGCAAAGTCGATATTGGATTCTGCGCGCAGCCAGGGCAACGACTGCGAGTAGCCGATCAGCGGATTGGTTAGAGAGCTTGTGGAAGCCGCCTGTGCATTGCCGGCGAACTGGCTCACTTGAAAGGCAACCTGGCCGCTGCTTGTGGGAGAATTATCTGTTCCGTTGGGGCCATTGCCGGGAATGCCAAGAGTCTTGGCATCGTCTTGGCCGTAGTCTGTCTGCGTTGCCGAGTTGCGCAGATGGGCCAAACCGACACGCGCCTCGGTGAACAGGGTAGGCGAGAAGACGTGATCGTAGTTGACGCCGGTGCTATAGGCTGCCGCAGTTCCGGTGGCTTCAAAGCCAGCGTTTGCGGGGCCACCAAGGAACGAGCCGAAGAGCGGCGCCTGGAATGTGTTGATGTTCTGATGGCTGAAACGGCCGCTCAGGTGGTCCTTCTGAGTGATCGTGTAGTCCGACTTGATGTCGTAGCTGATGGCATCTTTGTGGAAAGGAAGGTTCTGCGAAAAATTGTTGCTCGTTGCGCCGGCGATGTACGCCGCCGACGCAAGATTCTTCGCGGGATTCGGTGCCAGCGCGTCCAAGTCCTGCAGAACGGTATTACCCACCGTGCTGATTGCAGCGGTTGTCGTCGGAATCAGGTTGCCGGCGAACGCCGTGCGGCCCGTCCCGCAACTGCTGTTTGGCGTGGCGCCCGAGCAGTCTATCGTATCTCCCGTAGTGGGATCGTAAACTTGGCCTTTATAGCCGCTCAGATTGATGTTGCCGCTGACCACGTCATAGTACGGAATGGTGGCGTTCGTCGTCGTGGATTCGTGGTCGGAGGTGCGAAGGAAGTCGCCAAAGATGAACAGCTTGTTTTTGAGGACAGGGCCCCCGATTGAACCGCCCGAGTAGTTGTAGACCAGGCGCCCATTGGGACCGGTGGCGAAGTAATTGCGGGCGTTGACGCCGTTGTTTTCCATGTTCTGAAAGACGGAGCCATGAAACTGGTTGGTTCCGGACTT
>PMYF01000882.1 GCA_003171295.1 Acidobacteriota bacterium
GGGGATGTATATGAAAACAAAGGCGAGATGACAAAATGTATACCTATTGTGACCACTTTCAGACGCCTTTGTGTCCGAACATTCGCGGATTGCGCGGTAATTCTGGGCGAAAACAGCGTATTTTGACAGGAAATAGGACGTTTGTTGGACGCGAAGCCGAGAAATGCGGAGGTCCTTCCTTCGTTTCACTCGGGACCGGCCGTGGGGCCGACCCCATCAGAATGACAGGAAAGGTAGCGGGGACTTGTCTGGAGATCTGCGGCCTTTCGGGTCCGGCGGGCTGGCACCCCCTCTCCCGGCCCGCTCCGGCTGGTAAATGCGCCGGCAGCCGCCCACCCTCTCCCGCGAGGGGAGANNATGCACCGATCATCCCTTACGCGGCGAGGCGATCCACCAATCTTCCGATGGCGCCGTGACACACTACCCCGGATCGGTTATCGGCGGTTTCGATACGATGGATGAAGGAAATTGCGTGGCCCGTGGCGAGGGGCGCCCCGCTTGCCTTTTTCGCGCATGTCGAGTAGCATGGCGCGAATTTCGGATCATTGCATGTCAGGTCACAGCACAAACGCGGATGTAGCCTTGGTGGTGGGTTTTGGAGCGGGGCTCATCTGGTTCTTTAAAGGCTTTCGCGTTTATCGTGAATACCGGGTGCTGCTTGATACACCCGAAATGCCGATTCGCAGCATTGCCATGGGTCTGGTGGAAATCCACGGGAAGGCCAAGACTGAGCAGACGGTTTCGAGCCCCGTAACGAACACTCCCTGCTGCTTCTACAAGGTTGATATCGAGCGTTGGGTCCGCGACAAGAATGGCGGCCATTGGTNNGTGCTGGTGGACGCGCAGGGCGCCGAATACGACCTGCTCCAAACCGGGAAAGCTGAAACGGCGCGTGGCATGGGAGTATCCTTGAGCCGGGTGCTGTGGGGCAAGGGCGATCCGGCGCTGGCCACCGGGCCGATGGCCTCTGACGAGGACCTCTTGGCCTATGCGCTCTCGGCCGTGGGGAGGCGGGGTCACGGCTTCTCTCTCGATTCCGGAAGCATCTTGCCCAGCCTTTCGGGCGCCTTGAACCTGGGAGGAAGTTCTCGGGACCGTTACCGGCTGAGTGAGTATCTGATTCTCCCCGATCATTGGTATGACATCACCGGAACCTGCGTGGAGAATCCTGAGCCCCAGGACGAACACGACCGCAATCTGATCAGGAAGGGGACGAACGAACCGACCTTCCTGATCTCCTGGCGAAGCGAGAAGGAAATCGAAAGGACTTTGCGCAATCGTGCCGCCCTGCATGTTTTCGGCGGCGCAATGCTTTCGGTAGTTTGCCTGGGAATCCTGCTGGCCAAATTGGGATGGCTCTGACGCTTAAGGAGACACAAAACCATGGGTCTGACAATTATAGTGGCACTGGTGGTAATCCTGGCCATGGTGGGGGTATTCGTCTATCTCACCACGATTTACAACAGCCTGGTACGCTTGAAGAACGATATCGACAAGGCCTGGGCAAATATCGACGTCCTGCTTAAGCAGCGGCACGACGAACTGCCCAAATTGATTGAAACCTGCAAGGGCTACATGCAGTATGAGCAGAAGACCTTCCTGCTCGTCACCGAAGCCCGCACGGCATTCACGAAAGCCAGTTCCGTGGGCGAGAAGGCTCAGGCTGATAACCTGATTTCGGGCGCGCTCAAGAGTCTGTTTGCCGTGGCCGAGAACTATCCCGAGCTGAAAGCCAATAACAACTTTATGCAACTGCAGAAACGCATCTCTGAATTGGAAGAGAAGCTCGCGGACCGGCGCGAATTCTTCAACGACGACGTGAACACTTACAACATTCGCATTCAGCAGATTCCCGATGTGTTCCTCGCGGGCCTGATGCACTTGCAACACCGAGACCTGTTCAAGGTTACGGAAGAAGACCGCCAGGATGTCGAAGTGAAAATGACCTAAGCCCGCACGGGCGAGACGGCGAACCCGGGGGTTGCCCCTTCAGGATTTCGCTCGAAAGGAGCCGGATATGATATTCACAGGCGTCATCATCGCCGTGGTTTTGGTTTTGCTACTCATCATCGGCGGAATCGTGGCGTACTTCGTGGGTATTTATAACAACCTGGTCAATCTCAAAAATGACATCGACCGTTCCTTCTCGAACATCGACGTGCTGCTTAAGCAACGGCATGACGAACTGCCCAAACTGATCGACACCTGCAAGGGCTATATGCAGTACGAGCAGAAGACGCTGCAGGCGGTGACGGAAGCCCGCACCGCTTACCTGCGCGCCACCACACCCACCGAAAAGACCCAGGCCGACAACATGGTCAGCGGCGCGCTCAAAACCCTGTTTGCGGTGGCGGAGAAGTATCCGGACCTGAAGGCCAATACGAATTTCATGCAACTGCAGGGCCGCATCACCGAGCTCGAGGAGAAGATCGCCGGGCAGCGTAACCGCTATAACGAAGACGTTAACGTTTTCAACATCCGTATTGCCCAGATTCCAGCTAATTTTGTGGCCGGCTTCATGGGACTCCAGCCCCACGCGCTTTTCCAGGTTGCCGAAACTGATCGTGAGGATGTGAAGGTCAGCTTCACGTAGGAGATGCGAGGCCGGATTTCTCACCACGGTGGGGCGGTTTTGCGGGTCTGCCGGAAGGGCGGGGCTTCACCGGCAGCGGAAAAACTTGTAGGCGCTGTCATTCTGAGCGAAGCGAAGAACCTCTGCATTTTCAGAATCAGGCAAATGCAGAGGTCCTTCGTCGGTCGTCGCGGCGACCTCCTCAGGATGACAGCTTGGACGGTTCGTCCGCAGCCTGCAAAGCCCCGCCCTTCCAACCTCCGCGGATGGCGGCAAGCTGGGTGAGCACCACAAAAAAAAGGCCCGCATGGGGGAGCGGGCCTGGGGAAAGGAGGAAACCTAAAAACAGTTTCAGTCCTTATCTCTTCTTTTTCTTTGCCTTTTTCGCTGCCATATGTGTTCTTCCCTCCTTTTTGCTGGAGTTGTGTAGCCTGCGCCATAGGCCACCTTTTGTGGCAAAGCGCACGTACACCCCAATATGTAGTATGCTTCGTTAATATTGTCAAGCAAAATCTTCAACGGGGCATGCATCCCGGCGACACCGCTCGGATTTGGCCAGCTATGACGGCACGATCCGTGCGGGTGCGAATGTGCCAACTCAAGGCTTGGGCGGATTCATGAAGTTCGTGAGAGCGGTCATGAACGAGTGCACCACGTCCGATCCGCCCCCCACGAGGGAACCCGTCAGCAGCACGTCCGCTACCGTGAACCAGGCGTGCTGGGTGGGATGGCTCGCGAAGATATTGGGATCCACCAGATTGCCCAAGCTGCGGATTCCCAGGGTGCTAATCAGGATTCCAAGTATCAGGGCCGCTGGCATGGCGATTTGCTGAGTGTCTGCCTTGTAGCCGGAAGAGACGTCCTGGGCGTTGTGAACATCCGCGAGTTTGCTTGCGTCGGCCGGAGCCGTGACCGCCAGCGCCGTGGCCCTGTCAACCCCGCGCTGCAGTTTTGCAGCGGCTCCTCCCCGCCACGTCGTGAGGAAGACCTCCAGGCTGCGCTCGATGAGGAGTGCAACCAGGAGGAGCGGGGTCAACTGCTGGACGAATTCGGCGGCCGAGAACTGCCGGAAGCGAATGGGTTGTGGCGCCCAGAGGTAGCCTCCCACTGCCGCGAGCAGCGCGACCATCACGATCAGCAAATTGGACTTATTCATTCTGGTCCCCCTCTTTCAAGTGCTGGCGCCCATGGCCGCGGCAGTCTCTCGAAGATCACGCCGGCTGGTCGCGGCAGCGTGAGTGCCTCCGCCCGCACCATCTACACTCCCGCTTCCATGACCCGCAACTGCGCCGCGCCGTCGCTCTGCCCGGCCGCCCCCTGAATGTGGCGTCGGGAGGCCGCAAAGGCCACGCAAGGGCTGACCAAGGTGGCGGTTGTCGAATCCTGCATGCCGGAAGCCCGAGCCATCACCAATAGACCCCACGCTTCCCCAAAACGGGGTTCTGCATCCTTGCACACCGAGGCCATGGCATCGTCCAAGGTCCGGCGCAGCTTCTTGAGTGTATTGTTTTCAGGGTCCGGGGCCGGAGATCCCGCCAGGAACTCCGAAAGATTGTTGATAGCTTTTGCCATCGCGCTCATGGCTCCGGCCCACCAGAGGATGAGGTCGCAGTCTCCTGCAATCACCGGAGCTATCGCGGTGTCGACGCCGGCGTCTTTCAGCACTTTCGTAATGTTCTGCCACGAGCCGGCCTCCCTGATGGCGGCCCAGATACCGTTTTCCGCCAAGGGACGGCGACGCGCGTCGTTCAGGGGATCTCCCGGAGGCAGCAGTGCTGCCAGGGCATCGCGGCCCACGTCTTCGTAATCCTCCTGTAAGCGCGGCTGTCCGTTACTCTTGAGGAACATGCTCCGGAACGCCGTGGTCCCGTAGTTTGACTCCAGGTGCAGCGTGGACGGGCCGAACCCGTTGTCAGGCACTTTGCTGACAGAACTCACCTTGACGCTGGCATCGGCCGGCGATATCAGCCCGAGCGCTTCGACCGTATGAAGATAGTGCTGGATGTTCTGCCGGTTGGTCTTCTGGTGGTACTCAAAGGACCAGCAGCCGCAGGTGAAAGTCGGCGTCGGGATTAGGGCGCCACCGACGCAATACCCCGCCGTCAGGGTGACACTCGAGGCCAGAACGGTGCGGAGCTTGGCGCTGTCCTTCGCAAAATTGTCGCTGGTGAAACCAATCCGGTTTGCCGTTGCCTGATCGGCCACGGTGATGGCCCCGGTCTCGCCATCCACAATGAGCTTCCCCCTCCTCAGCAGATCCGTCAAGCTGCCGGCATTGAAAATGCCCAGCAGGTTCACCTTGAGGATGTGCTTGCCCTCACGCAGGGAGTTGAAAGCACTCCGGAGCCGCGTCACGCCCGCCAGACTGGCGCCCTCCAGCCCCTCGAGGTCGCCGTCCAAGGCAGCGTGGACGGCTTTCCTGCCTTGGTCGTCGAGGGCGCCGAGGTCAATTTCATAGCTGAAGGCCGCCCCGGTTCCGGCGGAGAAGTCAAGCTGACCCGACAGGGCAAGCGCCAGGCTGCGATCGATTCCGGCTTTGATGGCCGCGGCGATGGTCGCGATTTCGCTGCCCGTCAGTCCGGTTTGCTGGCCGAAAGTCGCTTGGTCAGGAACGGGGTCGGTGCTGATGGCCTTAAAGAGGCTGGGGATCAGATCGAAGGCTCCGATCCCGCCCGAAACCTGTGTTTTGGCCGAGACGGCGACGGCCAAGTCCTCGCCCTGCTTCTTCTCGAACCCCAGTTGAACCTTCTTGCCATCCAGCCGCCTAACGCGGACTTGGTAGCCGCCCGTCAGGGTAACGGCGGCTCCGACGGAGATGGATGCCCCCTGTTTGATACTTACGGAACCGGCGGAAGCAATGGGCAGGCTCACCAGAGGGTTGGCGACTGCCAACAGGTTGGCCGTGGCTGAGAATTTCAGCGACCCGGTCCCCTCCAGCGTGGCTACCGCGTTCGGCGCCATCCCTTCCAGGTCCTGCAAGTCACCAGGAATAACGAAGTGCTGAAACAGGGTTTGAATGGCGGCAGTGATCCGGGTGTTGGTCTCGAACCAACGATAGTTCGTAAGCGTGAGCCCCGTACCCGCGCCAAAGCCAAATTGCAGGTCGCCTGACGTGGTGGTCAGGTCCACGCCGAGGCTAGCCTTGAAACCGGCCGAAACACAAGCCTGACCCGCAGGGATCGCGATGGAATCGCCGAAGTCATCTGTCTTGGGGTCGAATAAGGTGTCCTTCTTGATCCCGATGCTCCCCTGCAACCCAGGCTGAACAGTCAATTCATCGCGGGTTGCGCCCAGGGTCACGGGGGTTTTGAATTTGATGCCGGTCGGCACGAACTGATCGAGAGATCCGTCCGCAGTTTGCGGTTGGGCTAGCTCAACACTAATCGTGTCAGGGCTCCTCAGATACTTCAAGAGCCCCGAACTCGCATCCGGCGGGAACGCCAGGGAGAATTGCGATAGATCACTGATGATTATCTTAGACATAAACTCCTTCCATGCCCGAAGTGCTCTGCGCCGGCCGCGAGAGCATGTTCTAAGCCACCTGTATCTGCACCGGCTCTGGGAGCAGTGTGAGTCCGCGGTTGTAGGCATCCGTGAAATCCAGGATGCCATGCTCGCCCCCGTTTACGAGTTTGCGGGCGGTGCTCAAATCATTTGCTGCCAGGGCCGCCCGAATCCGGCCTTCTTTCGCCTTTAAAAATGCCGCCAGGAGTTGCGCCGCAACCGTCGGATCATTGGCCAGGTCCGGATCGTTAACGAGCTGGTCGCCGAGTCCGAGGGCCCTGGAAAACTGCGTATAGTTCGCCCGCCCAGTCAACTGCACAAAGCCGCGCCCCTTAAAGGTCGCCCCATCGGGTGCCCCCTGGTTGCCCAGCTCACGGCGGTCGTCGTACAGCGCGAAGAGAGGGCCGCCCGGCGGCGTGTTGAATCCTGAAACTAATTCTTCAATGGGTTCGAAGGACCCCGTTTCGGCCCGGATTGTCCCGAGAGCCATCAAGACCATGCTTTTGTCGGCGAGACTTTCATCGAAGAGCGCCTTAAGCACAAAGGGAAGCTGCAACCGGACGTTAACCCGCGGTGCTCCCGGAAAGAGGGGCACGACCAGGTCGGCTGAAATGTTGGAAGTGACGGCCGGCATCTCCAGCGCGCCAAAGGTATTGGCCCCGGCCTGCCCGTCGACCGCGAGCCCCGCCTGGGCTTGAAAAGCCCGCACGGTCGCTTCGGTGTCCGGGCCGAACTGGCCTTCCATGCCGTGAGGGTCGAAGCCCCGCTGCATCAGGAGTTTCTGCAACGCCGCGACACGGGGCCCGGATGAACCTGATTTCAGTGACGCCATGATTTTAACTCCCTGCCTTTCGCCGGGGATTGCGCCATTGCCCGGATCAACCTTGCCACGTCCGAAAGCGCACTCACCTCCGCCCGGGTGCTGGTTTTTGCGAATCACAAGCGGTTGACGGCTTAGCAGGTTGCTGAAAAACCCCTGCCGGACGGCGTAGCGGCGATTTTATATCGCCAGAACGGCAATAGAATCAATCCGGCGGTGGCGACGTAAAGTCGCCGCTACATGTTTTTCAGCAGCCTGTTGGTAAGAGTCCTTGGCCCTTGCCTGAACGAGGAATATGGAGATGAAGAATTATGTCCAAGATGAATAACGAAACAGTTTTTCTACCATTGTGGAGTTGTGGATGTCAACAGCTAATTCCGGGGAATCTGTCCCCATTTGACGCACCGCAAGAATATCCTCAGCGCGGACCCCAGTTGTGCCCAGGCCCGGGCGACAACTCTTGTTTCAAGCCACTGTAGCACGGACTTGGTGCTCAAGGCCCGCGACTGCCTCGCCCTGAGCATTCGGGAGAATTTTCTCGGTCCTGGAAATTTTCTACATATTGAGGGCGTCCCCAAATCCCACCAAGTGATGTATATATTGCATTCAAAGGTACTTAAAAAGCTGCGCGTATGGCACGTCGTGTGCTTTTCCGAACCTTGCCTGTCTCTCTAGGGCGTCAGGCAAGAGGGAGGGATCCATGAACGAAGAACGCGAACCTTTGGGCGTGCCTCAAGAGGCTTCGAAACCGGAGGAATCTCCGACGGAAACGCTTCATGAAAAGGTATCGGCCAACCTGGGTCTAAAGATCGGCGCCATTGTGCTCGCGCTGGTCGCAGGCCTCGGAGTGGCCTACGGGTGGCTGCAACGTCGCACCACCCAGGAGCTTGCCGCCAGCCGCGAGGAGCTGAGCGCCGCACTTGCCCAAGCCCGCAACCAAGCAGATGCCTTGGCCGCCAAGGTTGATACCTTGAGCGCTGCCCAGGCGCGGGAAGAGGCCGCTCGGGCGGCTGCCGAAGCCGCGAAGAACGAGCAAGCACGCGCCATAGCGAGTGGGGCGCCTCGTCATTCTGCCCAGCGTGCTATTCCCCGCCGGAAGCCTGTCGACGATCCGCGCTGGCAGCAGATCCGGCAGCAACTCGGCGACCAGCAAAAGAAACTGGCCGAAAGCCAGCAGCAAATCGTCGAGACCCAGGCCAACCTGCAACAAGCTAAATCCGAGCTGGAAGGGAATCTCCAGAACGCGCGGGCGGAACTGGGCACCGGTATTGCCCGCAACCATGAGGAACTAGTGGCGCTCGAAAAGAAAGGAGAGCGGAATTACTACGAGTTTGATTTAGGGAAGTCCAAGGATTTTCACCACGCCGGGCCGATCAGCATTTCTCTGCGCAAGGCCAACACCAAGCAC
>PMYF01000515.1 GCA_003171295.1 Acidobacteriota bacterium
GACAGCGAATGAAAGACCTATGGATAGGTTGGGGAATCACTTTTCGTGGCGACTTGATTCATTCATCGATCAGGATGCTCCGGAAGTTCGCCATAGAGGACTACGTGGGGGACGTTGATATGCCCGGTGGGGACTGGAAGCAGTGTATGAGGGACGGATGCCAAGTTGTGAAGGTGTTCATTTACAAAAGGCCGTTGAGCATATGAAAGGCGATGTATCGATGCGTGACCGTGGCTACGGCAGGGACGTGGTACGACCGAAGGCGAAGAAGCGTGCTCCAGAGGACAGCGGGCTCCAGAAGCTATGGCGTCAGGTGGTTAGAGCCGAGTGGCACAACCGCTGCGCCATGGAAGGGACGTTGGTCCACGATGCCGTGCCATCATGCGGAGGGCCGCTGGAGTGCCACCATATCAAACGCAGGAAGATTCTCCATCTGAAGCACGTGCCATCGAACGGCGTGCTGCTGTGCAAGGTCCATCACGACCTGATTGCCTACCGATCCTGGAGGATGGTTTTGGAGAGAATACTTGGCGAGGACCGCATGGAGAAGCTGGATGACGCCGAGCGAATACTTTTGCCGGAGTATCTCAGGAGCATAGGCAAGACGCGCACGGAGTACCTGATAGCTCAGAAAGTCTACCTGACTGCACTACTAAACGGGAGGACGGCATGAGCAAGGAAATAGGCTTTTCGGTAGCCGACGACATTAAGGACTTCGTTGACTTCTACGCTGACATCAGGCTCACCACTCCTTCGGCCATGGCCAAGAAAGGGATGGTGGCGGAGATTATCAGACATCCCCTACAGCAAGAGCAAATAGAGGAGTACGAGAAAAGACACGGCCCCGTACCAATGGCGTGCTTGCCAGCACGGTGCCGTACGGGCACCGACCGCTATATATCTTCTCCTAACTCTCTTAAGAATCAAGAAAGCCATAAAGACAAGAAAGAACTAGAGACATATGCAGAGGGCGTCGAAATGGCCCCCGCTGATTATCTGGCTCTGTGCTCCAGATACGCCAAACCGGTGATTGACCTTGCCATCCAGAAGGTGTCGGCGCAACAGATTAAGACCGGGAAACGCTATCCGTCTCCTCGTGGTGCCATTTTGCAGTGGGGCATACGGGCCGCCCTTGAAGACCAGAAGAAACACCCGGAAGCCAAAAAGACAGAGTTCTGCCCCGAATGCCACGTAGGGGGCGGGGCTCACGGCGTGTCGTGTTCTCGGTCAGGGGTGGACAATGCCGTGATGAAAATGACTACGGGGGACGAGCCCTACACGGCCCAGTCTACCGACAACCGGGACTTGGTAGCGGAATGATGCGGCCGTGGGTTCTGTGGCTGATCTTCAAGTACGCGGTGGGGCAGAGATGAGTGCCGGTCGGTTTGTCGTTATGTTCGCCGCCATCGCCTTTCTCGGCTTTGCCGGCGGGTTCATTGCTGACGACGCCATGACTGAGGCGGAGAAGCCACTGCCCGTTCTGGCGAGCGCGGAACTGCGGCCGGAGCCGATGCCCTACACTCTCCCTCTTCAATACGCCGCTTGGACTATCTACTGGTGCGACAAAGCGGACGTGCCGGTGTGGCTGATCTCCCGACTCTACGATGTCGAAAGCTGGTGGAATCCGCACGCAGTGAGTCATGCGGGGGCGCGGGGGATAGCGCAGATCATCGAGAGCAACTTTGCGGATTTCTCAAAGCGATACAACAGCGGGCGCCCGATAGACCCGCACGACCCGGAGACCGCGATCCGGGTGGGGATTCTGTACTTGGCTGACCTGTACGCGACATTCAAGGACTGGCCCCGCGCGGTGGGGGCGTACAACGCTGGGCCTTATGTCGCGCCGGGGAAGTGGAAGAACGAGACGGTGCGCTACGTGCGCGCGATTCTTGGCTGAGGGGAGGAGAGGGAAGATGCAGAAGATACATGGTGAACATTCTGGGGAATCACGGCTATCACGATGGCGTGCATGTATACGAAGATCCGTGCGAAAACTATCCCCCGTCAAGGCAGCCGAGGCTCGCGGCTACGAACGCGGCAAGGCAGACCTGTATGCCCGGGCCGCTGACGAGCTGCGAGAGGCCGAGGCGCGCTTGGCGCAGGCGGAACGGGAACGCTGTCAGGATATCATCATATTCGCTCTCGACGCTATGAGGATAACGACCAATCAGTCTGACTATCTCATTAGCAAGATCAACTGTGACCCTTCCCCCGCCGGGCCGAAGAAGCTGGAAGCTATCGAGCCGTTCTCTGCCTATGAGTCGGGTTCCGACTGGGGCCGACCGAGCAACGGCGCTCTTGCCTTCAAGATCAACGAGCTTGTCTCTGCCGTGAACGCTCTCTCCGAAAGGGGGAAGGCATGACCTTGGCGCGACTGACTGACGTTCTTGGCATGCATTCGTGTGTGACTGCGGACGTTGACCACCACGCCAAGGTTTCGCATGTCCACGTCAGATCGTGGTCGGCTGGTTTCGGTAGGTTTACCCCGATGGACTACCGGAGATTCGGTCGCCGGACATTCGTCGCCATCTTCAAGACAATGTCCGATGCGATATGGCGGGNNCGCCATGACCAGCGCTGAACACGAGGCCCGGTGCAAGGCTCTGCGCGGGCAGATGACGGAATCGGAAGCCGCCATCATCGCCGACCTTTCCGCCGCCGAGGCCAAGCTGGCGAGCCTGCGAACGGGGGCGGTGGAGTGCATCCCCAACAATTGGCTTGACCCGCTTCTGACGGGACCGAACGCCGTTATACATGACTCGCCGCCGATTGAGGTGGAGGATCTACTCAATGCTCTCCGGGAGCGCGTCCGCGCCCTTCTCGGTGAAGGGTAGGGACCATGACTGACGGATCAGACAGCTTCTACGGCATCCGCCTATCGGTACGGGTGCTCCTTGATGACTTGATAGTTCTGCTGATGACGCGGGGGACACACAAGAGCCCGGAATGGCTGGCCAAGTTTGAGGACGTATGTAAGCGATACCAAGACCTGCCGCCCGAACTATCGGATATCGATACTCCCCTCCCCCCGCACATAGGAGGCAACGAATGAGCAGCATAATCGTTCAAGAGACCCGCTACACCGTGCTTTGTCC
>PMYF01000596.1:0-703 GCA_003171295.1 Acidobacteriota bacterium
GTTTTCCCGCAGCCTGTAAAGCCGGCCTCTACGTTTGCTGGTTGGGTTTTTACGCCAACCAGCCGGCCTCACTGCTTATTCTGGTAGGAAGCGAGGAATTGCTTCATGGCCGCGTCGTTCATCTTCAGCTCGCCGGTGCGCAGGAGTTGCTGCCGCAGATTCTGGCGGTAAATCTCAAACGCCAGATTGCGCTTCTGGTCGAGCAACTCTTCGCGGAGCTGATCGCGCTGCGCGGGGAAATCGGCCTCATTGGCTGGAGTATGAGAGACCACGCGGAACACCACGCTATTGGCGCCGAGTGAAACGACCTCACTGGTTTTTCCCGTGTCGAGCGTAAAAGCCGCGGCAAGCTGAGTGCCGTTGCCCACGCCCTCCACGTATTCCGACTGGCTGAAGTCCTTGCTCTGCTTGGGCGTCAACCCCGCGGCTTTCGCCGCCTTGTTGAAGTCCTCGGTCTTCCCCTGCTGGGCAAGTTGCTTGGCCTTGCCAGCGGCAAGCACATTCGACTGGTCGTGGCGATAGTCCTCCTCCACGCGCGCGCGCACTTCGTCGAGGGTGGGGGTATGCTCGGGAACAACCTGGGCCAGTTGGATAATCGCCGCTCCCTTGGGAACCGAAATGGGCGTGCCCACTTCACCCGGGCGGAGCTGGAAGGCCAGGTTCTCAAAAGCGTCGGCATTGCCGAGGTCCGGCACGGCCTGGG